>DATNQL010000542.1:0-5407 GCA_036704025.1 Stenomitos sp. | reverse complement strand
TCCGTCTAATTACCCATAATAAAAACTCTCCGCGTCCCCGTGTCCCCGTGTCCCCGCGTCAATCCTAACGATGGGTGTTTAACCGGACATGATATGACTCGCCGCTCATCTGACCCCAGTATTGGGTGAACCCATCGGTTTTGGACGAGGTGGGCTAGACCGGATCGCAGGTTTTTCCTCAACCGCAGGAGTAGGGCTGGCAGAAAACTGTTCGATGCGCTGATCTAACTTCCGTGCTAAATTGCCGACCCCAATCAGTGGCTGTTGTCCATTGGTGTACATAACGCCGGTCAAGGCTCCCGTGGCGTTGCGACGAAAGGCCGCTAAATCCAAGCGTAGAGGTTGACCTTGCATCTCCATCGCCAGCGTCATGCCCGTTGAAGCATTCGCCAAGTTATTCAGGTCAGGAATCGAACGATATTCTGTAACCTTAATTTGTCCAAACGCTTTTAGCTTCTGCTGCAACACACTCAAGGTTTGTTGTTGAACATCTGGCTGCTTAGCTTTGTCCAGACTGGCATCAAAACTGGCTTGTTCGGATGGATTGGGAAGTTTGCCTGTAAAGCCCAAAACAATTTGGAAATTTTTGGGATTCACAAAAGCAAAAAAGTTTTCCGGCTTCATGTTACCTTGTCCCAGTTCTTGTTTGAGAATTTCTAACCGGGAGGCAATCGTTGACGCTAATTCTGGGGGAAGTTCTGTGAATCCAGGCGGTAAATCTTCAACCGTTAACGTGGCTGGTGTGGGAGCCAATTGCTCAGCCGCCATCCGAAACATCGTTTTCGCAGTACCATACTTGGCGGTCAGGGGCGGCTGTGATAAAGTCTGTGCTGTAGTGATCGCGGCTTGGGCAGGAACCCCGGCAACGATGACGCCAGCCAACAGGCATAAGCTTAAGGAGATTCTCTTTGCCATGTCAGTTAAAAAGCAAGCTTTTTGGATCTTTGGCTATTCGCTCATCGTACTACTGTCTTCTTCGTCGTGACCAGGTTATAAATTAGGACACATATTCTAAATTTTTGATGGACGCTACATGAGTCACTCCCAGGTTGGCCAACTAGATGTGCGATTGAACACCAGCACCCTGCTCTTTATCGTAGAGCCTTCAGGCTGAGGTTTCGTGATCCCAGCGTTTACTCGGCAACAGTTTCAAGCTATGGTGCATTGGGTTGGGACTCGATGATGTTCATAAAAAACACGCTGAGCTCCCGGACGAGAGGCTATTTTGCCAGTAACTTGCAACAGGATCATCACCCTTAGAACGAATTCCGATGTCACGTTCAGCCTTGGCCTGCTCGTGTATCTTGATATAAAAATCTTCGTCTCCAGTCTTTGAGAGACAGTGGTCGGAACAGGGATTATGCCGTAAAATAGCTGCTCCTCTGTTGGGAGTTATCCTGAACCCCTGCCCATCAAAATGCCGAGGATCATATTGATTACCTAGATGTTTACTACAGATGATTGATACGGGGACGCTCCAGACGAGAGGACGCCCAGATTAATGTGTAGCAGCATTTTAGAGAATTGATATAACTATTGTGACTTGCCGCCTTTGTGTATGAGGAGTGAAGGAGAATTAACGTGGCAGACCGTCACCTATGGATTGGACAGCGCAGTCTCTCGCAGATTGCCGTTGTCGTTGCTCTGACTTTTCTATCGGGCTGTACCTTGTCAGCCGCTCGGTCTGCGAGTCCGAGACATGCTGCGTTGTCGAACACAACATCGAGCCTCGCTCAAAAACCTGGCTCACAGCCTGCGGAAGAAACCGTTTTAGTTGCCCAGTCTAATCAGGCTTACAAAAAAGTAATTGCTAAATTAGTCCAACAACAAAACATTCGGCGGCTTAATAAGCCTATACCAGCTCAGTTTCAAGGAAAAACGATTAAACATGTCAAGATAAATAACCCGATTAAAACGGTTGCTCAAGGAACATTAGATAACCCGATTGGACAAAGTTCAGCGCCAAAGCCCATCGCTCTCACGTTTGACGATGGACCCTGGCCTAATACAACAGGGCAAGTTCTGGATTTCCTTAAGAAAAACAACATTAAAGCAACTTTTTTTGTAGTAGGCCGACAAGTGCAGCGGTATCCGCAGCTAGTGAAGCGGATGGTGAGTGAGGGTCACGCTATTGCTAACCATACATGGAGCCATCAGTATCATCGGTATAACCCAGGGGGGGCGGCGAATGAAATTGATAAGACAGCCGAGTTAATTTACAAACTCACCGGTATTAAAACCAATCTCTTCAGACCCCCTGGTGGCATCCTGAACAATGGGTTAGCCGCCTACGCCCAGCAGAAAAAATATGCCGTCGTGATGTGGTCAGCCGATTCCCTAGACTGGCGTCATAACAGCTCTCAGGCTCTACGTGACCGCATTCTCAAGGAAGCCTCAGTCGGGGGGATTGTCTTGATGCACGACGGGGGCGGCAATCGCGCCAAAACGGTTCAAGCTTTACCTTTAGTGATTGCCGAATTAAAAAAACGCGGCTACACCTTTGTAACCGTGCCAGAACTGATGGAAATGCAAGAGAAGGATAAAGAATTGATGGCGAGGAAGGGTTAAAGGTGGTTCAGGGTTACAAGTTCTAAAGACAGCCTGTAACCCCCGAACTCCCTTTAAATTTCTACTGAACTGAACTCAACACTCTCTCTTCTACAACCTCAGGATTGGCTTCTGGAGTATCCGCCTCCGAAGGGGGTACGACTTGCCAGAATTGGGGCAGATAATCCGACCAGTGCGCTAAGATAGTCTTCGCTTTTGGACTGTCGGTTCGCTCGGCGTGAGCTTGGATCAGCTCTTTGAGTTGCTGCTCACCGGCGGGCGTCATGACCCGTTGAATCTGGACAATTTCCCGATTGACTTTGTCCTGAAAACGACCTTCTTCATCTAGGAAATAAGCCAGACCCCCTGTCATCCCCGCGCCGACATTCCGACCCACATGACCTAAGACCACAATCACGCCCCCCGTCATGTACTCACAACAGTGGTCGCCGGCTCCCTCAATCACCGCCTGACCTTTAGAATTGCGGACGCCAAACCGCTCACCGGCACCACCATTGGCAAACAGCACGCCGCCCGTTGCTCCATAGAGGCAGGTGTTGCCGACAATGACGTTTTGAGCAGGGTCGTAGGCGGCGTCTGTGGGTGGCTTGATGATAATTTCACCGCCATGCATTCCCTTACCCACATAATCATTGGCTTCACCCTCTAACACAAGGGTCATGCCTGGAAGATTGAAGGCACCAAAGCTTTGACCCGCAGCGCCTTTAAAGTTGAGAGTGATTTGACCTTCAAATCCTGTATCTCCATATTGCTTGGCGATCGCACCGGCCAGACGTGTTCCTACACTTCTGTCCGTGTTGACAACGCCAACATTTTTGGTTACAGACCCTTGGTGGGCAATTGCGGCCTGAATCTCAGCATCGGCAAGCAGTTGGTCGTCGAGGACAGAGCCATTGCTGTGAACGGCTTCATGGTTGAGCCAGTTACGATTACTCTTGGTATCCGGTAACTGAGTCAAGCAATTCAAGTTCAGGGCATCCGTCTTCGCCAGTTTGACACCGTCCCGTACCTTCAATAAGTCAGCCCGACCAATGATTTCTGCCAATGAGCGATAACCTAGGCGTGCCAGGAGCGATCGCACTTCCTCGGCGACAAAGTAAAAGAAGTTGACCACATGCTCTGGTATGCCGGAAAAGCGCTTACGCAGTTGTTCCTGTTGTGTCGCCACACCCACAGGGCAGTTATTGGTATGGCAAATGCGCGCCATGATACAGCCTTCCGCAATCATGGCAACCGAGCCAAAACCATATTCTTCCGCGCCCATCAACGCCGCCATGACCACATCCCAACCGGTTTTCAAGCCACCATCGGCTCTGAGGAGGACGCGATCGCGCAGTTGATTTTCCATCAACACCCGATGCACTTCCGTTACCCCTAATTCCCAGGGTGCGCCCGCATGTTTAATCGAACTCAGGGGAGAGGCACCCGTGCCACCGTCATGCCCAGAAATTTGGATAATATCCGCATTCGCCTTAGCCACACCAGCCGCTACCGTCCCAATCCCAATTTCCGCCACCAGCTTCACCGAGACTTGGGCTTGAGGATTAATTTGGTGTAGGTCAAAAATGAGCTGAGCCAAGTCCTCAATGGAATAAATATCGTGGTGGGGTGGCGGCGAAATCAAGGTGACTCCTGGCTTAGAGCGCCGCAGCATGGCAATGTAAGGACTAACCTTCTTACCCGGTAGCTGTCCCCCTTCTCCCGGCTTAGCGCCTTGAGCCATTTTGATCTCGATTTGCTTGCCATTCACCAAATACTCCGGTGTCACGCCAAAGCGACCGGAGGCTACCTGCTTAATCGTTGAACTCGCCGTATCCCCATTCCGTAATCCTTTGAGGTGAGGCAGGGTGGAAGATAGTCCGGCTTCACCCACATCATCCAGAATTTTGTAGCGAATCGGGTCTTCCCCACCCTCGCCAGAGTTGGATTTACCGCCGATGCGATTCATGGCGATCGCTAACACTTCATGGGCTTCTCGTGAGAGTGCCCCCAGCGACATCGCTCCCGTACAGAACCGCTTGACAATTTCCTCAACAGGTTGTACTTCTTCAATCGAAATGGGAGCGCGATCGCTCTTGAAGTCCAGCAAATCCCGCAGTGCCGTCACGGGACGCCCTGCCAAAGACTGCTTATACAGCTCGTAATGGTCATAGTCCCTGGTTGCCACCGCCTTATGCAGCGCCTTCGACATTTCCGGACTGTTCATGTGATATTCCCCACCCGGACGGTACTGGACAAAACCAAAGTTTTCCAGTTTCTTCCCCGTCAATTCGGGGAAGGCTCGGCTGTGGAAGGAGATGATTTCTTGCGCCAATTCAGCAATACTTAAGCCACCCAAGCGTGAGGTTGTGCCTCTAAAGCCCAAATTCAATACATCTGCTCCAATCCCAATGGCCTCAAAAATCTGAGCGCCCTGGTACGACGACAGCAGGGAAATCCCCATTTTGGAGAGAATTTTCAACAATCCCGCTTCTACAGCCTTACGATAATTTTGCTGGGCTTGTTCAATAGTGATGCTCTGGATTTTGCCCCGTTCCATCAGTTTATGAGTCTTCGGATCGGCCCACCACTGACGCACGGATTCCAGCGCCAAATAGGGACAAACGGCTGCCGCACCATAGCCAATCAGGCAGGCAAAGTGATGGGTACTCCAACACTGTGCCGTATCCACAACCAAGGATGCCTTCATCCGCAGCCCTTGGTGAATCAGATGATGGTGGACGGCACCCACGGCTAGCATCGGAGGAATGTAGCTGTATTGTTCGCCAATGGTTCCGCCGACTCGGTCGCTTAAAATCAGAATCTTCTTCCCAGACGCAACGGATTGGGCGGCGCGATC
>DATNQL010000541.1:0-24915 GCA_036704025.1 Stenomitos sp. | reverse complement strand
AAAAATTATGTCATCTCCAACTCCGCCGAAAACCAAGTCATTACCCAAACCCCCATCTATTGTATTATCACCGGCGATGCCGAAGATGATGTCGTTGCCAGCACCACCAATGAGGATTTCACTACCAAAGCCTCCGACAATGACGTCATCACCACCACCAGCGTCTACATAGTTTCCCGCAAGATTCAAAGGATCTAGGAAGTCGTAATCTGTGTAGATCAAGTCACTGCCATTGCCAGTGTAGATAAAGTCAACGCCCAAGCCGCCATAGATATCGTTGTTGCCCGAATAGTCGGAAATAATATCGTCTCCACTATTGCCATCAATGATGTCGCTTCCATTCCCACCATCGAGATAATCATTTCCGGTACCGCCAATTAAAATATCGTCGCCGTCAGTTCCAACGAATAAGACCATTGCCGATTACTCCTAAATTTTGAGCCAGTTTTAAATGTTGAGTTATGTGGGTGTCCGAGCGATGTTCAAGTCGAAAAAATCATGTTCATTGTGCCCATCTGACTGTATCTCTGGAGTTAGAGCTACTTATGCAGTTGTTTGCTGGAACAAGAGCGATCAGGATCCATAAAGATTTCCAGTTCTTGTTAGTTACACTGTCTGCTTATATCTCTGAAGCTATTGGTGCTTATGCAGTTACTTACAAATAAAATAGCATCGCACTAAATCAACATTCAAAGTTTTAGTCGTCACTCTATCTGTTTAGATCTCTGAAGTCAGTGTTCCTGATGCAGTGGCTTTTCAAGAAAGTTGCGATCGCATCGCCTAAACCTTCAAGGCTCTAGAAGTACTCCGTTTGTGTATATCTCTAAAGCCAGTGCTACTTATGCAGTTCTTAGCTAAGAAAATTGCGCTCAGTCACAATACACATTCAAAGTTTGAAAACTCCTTTGGTAGATGTTGCGGTCTAGATGTATCTCTTGAGGTACTACCTCTTATGCAGTTAGTAACGAAGAGGAGTGAGAACCGTCTTGTTCTCTGCGTTTAAATTCAGGCGTCTGTTTTAACTACTCCAACTTGATAGTCGCCAAAGACGCCAATGCCCTTAACACTAACCCTCCCAAAATTCGGTTATTCCACCACGTTTGAGCGATGAATGGTTTCACTCCAAATACTCGCTATTTGTCTCAGACCCCACCTCCTTGTCAACAACCTCAGTGCAGTGACACGGTTTTTGAGAATACATCTGCTGCTTGACTCACTTCTGTGAGGAACCGCTCAGCGATGGAGGTTAGATAGGCAAATAGGCATAAGCATGATGGTAACATGTGTCAACATCACTTTTGTATCACTTCTGCTAGTATTTTCCCACTTCTTCATCGTTTTTACTCAACTCGTTTAAGTTTATTTACCTAGTCCGACTCTTGCTAAAGTATGGCTGATGAACATCGAACAGACCAAAAGTCCTGAACTGATCATTGTGGAGCCTAAAGTGTTTGCGGACGATGGCGGCTTCTTTTTAGAGAGCTACCACGAGAAAGCTTTTACTGAAAAAGCTGGAATCTCTGCCCCCTTCGTCCCAGACAACCATTCCTGTTCCAAACAAAACGTCCTGCGGGGACTACATTACCAAATCCAACACCCTCAAGGAAAGTTAATCCGAGCGATCGCGGGAACCATTTTCGACGTAGCCCTAGACATCCGCAAAAGTTCCCCCACTTTCGAGCAATGGGTAGCTTACACTGAACTGATGTGATTTACTTCTTGACCGTCAATTACTATTCAACTCATCTAATTGCTCGATTGATTAACTCAATTACAGCAACTCAAGACATTCTCTATCAAATTGTTGTTGTTAATAACTCTGCCGATGATCAGGAGATTAAATACTTTCATACCGAATCACTGGACATTTTAGATGCTAAAACCAATCTGGGTTTTAGCCAAGCTTGCAATCTGGGACTGAACTGGATCTACGAGCGCAATCCCAATGCTATTGTCTGGATAATCAATCCCGATACTTATCTGCCAGAAAACACTTTAGAAAAAGTTCCTCCTTTCTTTCAGGCTCACCCAGAACTCTCGATTGTTGGTACCCTGATCTACACACCGGCTGGTGATATCTGGTTTGCTGGCGGGCAATTTATCCCTCAGTTGGGTGCTATCCTCTCCACTGATCTACTTTCCTCTCATCCCGATACTGGCTATGTTTCTTGTGACTGGGTGAGCGGATGTAGTCTTTTGATTAATCTGCGACACTTTCCGGAGTGTCCGCAATTTGACCCGGCTTATTTTCTCTATTACGAAGACTTTGACTTTTGTCGCCGCTACGCCATGCAGGGACATCAGATTGCGGTTACCAATCGGTTCACTGTCATTCACGAAGCATCTGCGATCACCAACCGGAATATAGACAAAAAATTCAAGCACAGCACTTATAGCTATTTGCTTACGCTAGAACAGTACACGAGCAAAGCCATTTTCCTCTTGCGATTTCTCCGAGTCACCCTCCACGCCTTGAGCCTGCTGTTGTTAAAACCGCAAGCTGCTCTTGGTAAACTGGCTGGCATATCCAGCTATCTAGTTAAAAAGTTTAGTAATGACTAATGATCAATGACGAAATTTTAGTTAATCTCTCCGTTCTGTTTTCCAAACCCACTGGCATTAGCACCTACGCCATTAATCTGTTCCCTCATTTACAACCCCTCAACCCCACTCTACTCATTTCACCATCTATCTCAAGGGGGTTGCCTCTCACCGCTAACTACACCTGCTATCCAATTCCTGGTCATCTCACACCCGAACAAGGAACCAAAGGTCACTTGGACCGCCTCTTATGGACTCAGCTACAGCTCCCGCAAATTTATAAGAGGTTGCGATCGCGACTTGTGTTTTCCCCCATCCCCGAAGCTCCGCTTTATACCAACTGCCGCTCTGTGGTGGTGGTTCACGACCTGATCCCGTTGCGCTTTCCCAGACGATTCTCACCCCTAACGCCCTACTTTCGCTATTACATTCCCCAAGTTCTCGCTCAAGCCGAACACATCATTTGTGACTCCTTGGCTACAGCTAAAGATATCACGGACTTCTTTCACATTCCTTCTGCAAAAATTACTCCCATCCTTCTTGCCTACGATGCCAACCACTTCCGCCCCTTACCTTCCCAACCCTCGGGGCTAATGGAGGAATATATGGAGTCAAGAGGGCAAGATGCAGCGAGCCATCGTCCCTACTTTCTCTACATCGGTCGGCCTGATCCGCACAAGAATCTACAACGGCTAATCGATGCTTTTGCTGCCCTTCCCAACTGTCGTGATTACGAACTTTGGCTTGTAGGCTCAACTGACCAACGCTACACACCCAAACTAAAAGCTCAAGCTGAGCAACTCGGTCTCGCCGAACAGGTAAAAGTTCTTGACTACTTACCTTATAATCAACTGCCGCTCCTGTTTAACCAAGCGATCGCACTTGTCTTCCCCACTCTCTGGGAAGGCTTTGGGCTTCCTGTTCTCGAAGCCATGGCTTGCGGCACCCCCGTCATTACCTCTAACCTCTCTTCCCTACCTGAAGTGGCGGGTGATGCAGCCGTCCTCGTCAATCCCTACAACACGGGTGAAATCACCGACGCCATGCAAGCCGTAGCAACGGATTTCACCTTGCGATCGCGCCTACGCACCCTGAGTCTCAACCGCGCCAGCCAATTTAGCTGGGCAAAAACAGGACAAGCTACCGTCGAAGTTCTCCAACGTTACCTGTAACTCTTCAAAAATAGAAAATTCTTTCTCAAATTCTTAAAATTTCTCACCATCCCAGTTGTCAGTGATCGGTTATTTCTGACTAAGATGAGAGGAAATCAAAAATCCGCTGATTACTAACAGAAAATCCAGCAGAAAACCGTGCCTAAAAAAGCTTTAATCACCGGATTAACAGGTCAAGACGGTTCCTACCTAGCCGAACTCCTCATCAGCAAAGGTTATCAAGTCTTTGGTCTAGTCCGCCGTTCCAGTTCTAGCAACATCAGCCGCATCAGCCACCTATCGGGCAACGTGGAGATTCTCTCTGGCGACCTCTTGGATCAATGTTCCCTAATGGATGCAATCGCCGCCTCCCAACCCGACGAAATCTATAACCTCGCCTCCCAAAGCTACGTCCCCCTTTCCTGGACACAACCCTCCCTCACGGCCGAATACACTGCCCTCGGAGTCTCCCGTCTGCTAGAGTCCATCCGCCGCTGCAAAAGTGATACCAAATTCTACCAAGCCTCCAGTAGTGAAGTCTTTGGTCAGCCCGACGAATCCCCTCAAACCGAACGTACCGCCTTTCGTCCCCGCAACCCCTACGGCGTCGCTAAAGCCTACGCCCACTGGATGACCGTTAACTATCGGCAACAGTACAATCTTTATGCCTGCTGTGGCATCACCTACACCCACGAATCTCCCCGGCGCGGTACAGAATTCGTCTTTCGCAAAATCACTCGTACTGCTGCCATGATTAAACTGGGTCTTGCCCAGGAATTAAAACTCGGTAATCTGGAGGCACGTCGTGACTGGTGTTATGCCCAGGATGCCGTCTATGCGATGTGGATGATGTTGCAACAGGAACAACCCGAAGACTACATCATTGCTAGCGGTGAAGCCCACTCGGTCAGAGAGTTAGTCGAATGTGCTTTTAACTGTGTGGGTCTAAACTGGCAAAATTATGTTTCCGTAGACCCAGCCTTTTACCGACCCGACGAACCTATACAGTTAGTCGGCTGCATCAATAAAATCCAAACTCAGTTAGGTTGGAAGCCCCATTCCTCCTTTCAACGCCTGGTTGAACTCATGGTCGATTATGACCTGAAAGAACTCAGTAACAGCAAAGCTTAAGTTTTCTTAGCTGATGACTATATATCCCCAGAGGATGAATTCTGAGTTCCTGGGTGTGGCTCACAATCTTGGGGCGATCTATGTAGTTTTTTGATCAAGCGATAGCTACCCTAAACTAGGTATATGATAATTTTGTGAAAATTCGCCCAATCTTGATCGTGTGACCAGCCAGCCAGGAAGACTCAACTTTAACCGAAGGTTTATTTCCAACTTCAGCATGGATTCAAGTATTTGCAGCCATATCCAGAGATCCGATAGACAGATCGGTTGTTCTTTTACAAAAAATTTGCCAAGTTTATGAGCTTTGGCATCACCATAGAGAGGATAAAAGAAAACCTTCTCCAAAACCATCTACTTCTACTAACTCACATTAACTTACACTTTATTGAGACACACACCAATGTATAAGTGGGGGGATTTACGCTTAGATCCTGAAGCTTGTGAAGTCAGCTATCAAGGACACGCCCTGCGATTGTATCCCAAAGAGTATGAGCTGTTAAAGCTATTCTTTGATTATCCCAAACGGGTATTAAGTCCATCTTTTATTATGGATCGTCTTTGGTCTTTTGATACAATTCCCAGCGAAAGTGCCGTAAGAACTCATATTAAAGGACTGCGACGTAAACTCAAAGATGCAGGGGCTGAAGACGTCATTCAGACCGTTCATAGTTTGGGTTATCGTCTTAAGCCGCTGCCGAAAGAGACTCAAAAATCGGATTCTTCATTGAGTCCAATGCTGATCAAGCTTTTAGCTCTACATGAGATTGAGCATATCATAGTTGATGCAAATCTGACGATTTTGGAGGCTTCTGCAAGTGTAAGAAATTTCTCTGATTATCCCTGGGATGTTGTAGTCGGTCGAGAAGTAACTTTAGCCTTTCCCGAATTAATAGGACTTGAATCTACTCTTTTAGAAATTTTAGAAAACCACATGCCAAGTTTTGATATAAAAGGAATTGCTCGGTCTAAAAATTCTTTAAGACCTGACTATATCAATATCTATGCTATGAGCGAACCCACTGAAAACCAATCCAACCCAAGATTACTACTATTGTTTGAAGACTCTTCGGAAAAAATGATTTGGAAACAGCAGGTTGTTCAACAAGAAAACGAATCGTATTTAATCATTGGAGAACCCTTTAAAAGTTAATCCTTATTCATCCCTTATCCCTGAGTGGAGCCTTAACGATAGCGTAGGGGAACCCATGACAGAAGTGGAGTTATTGACATCCTTCATCCGGGATTTACTCTTCTCGTCCCTGAAACGATAATGTTTGCGGCAACCGCTAGCTACAATGAGAGCGTACCGGCACAAAAATTTGTGTCTGGTTTTTTGTTCTGCTTGCTCAAGGAATGCGGTTATGGCTCTGCCAATTGTTGCTGTGATAGGACGCCCGAATGTGGGCAAATCAACCCTGGTCAATCGTTTGGCAGGCGTGACCGATGCGATCGTGCATGATCAACCTGGGGTAACGCGCGATCGCACGTATCGCCCCGGCTTCTGGCAAGATCGCGAGTTCTTGGTTGTGGATACGGGTGGCTTAGTCTTTGATGATGACACCGAATTTTTGCCCCTGATCCGAGAACAGGCCATGGCGGCACTGGCTGAATCGAGTGCAGCCATCTTCGTCGTGGATGGTCAGGAGGGGCCGACAGCGGCAGATGAAGCGATCGCGGAATGGTTGCGCCAACAATCGGTGCCTGTTTTCCTTGCCGTGAACAAATGTGAATCACCACAGCAGGGCATTATCCAATCCTCTCAGTTTTGGGAAATCGGATTAGGCGAACCGTTCCCTGTCTCCGGGATTCATGGCAATGGCCTGGGAGAACTGCTCGATGAGCTCATTACTCACCTGCAACCGGTAGAAATCCCTTCAGAAACTTCTGAGATTAAGGTTGCCATTGTCGGACGCCCGAACGTGGGCAAGTCTAGCTTATTGAACGCTTTTACTGGGGAAAATCGTGCGATCGTCAGTCCGATTTCCGGTACCACCCGCGATGCGATTGATATGGTCGTAGAACGACCTGGTGACCCCACGAAGGAGGGCGAAAGCAAAACCTATCGCCTGATTGATACGGCGGGAATTCGCAAAAAGAAGAATGTGGAGTACGGCCCGGAATTCTTTGGGATTAATCGTGCGTTTAAAGCGATTCGCCGCTCCGATGTGGTGTTAATGGTCATTGACGCCCTAGATGGAGTGACCGAGCAAGACCAAAAACTCGCAGGGCGAATTGCTGAAGAAGGACGTGCGGCTGTGATTGTAGTGAACAAGTGGGATGCGGTGGAGAAAGATTCCCACACGATCTACGAACAGGAAAAACTGGTTAAAGACCGCCTGAGTTTTGTGGATTGGGCTGAGATCATTTTTGTCAGTGCTCAGACGGGACAGCGGGTGGAAAAGATTTTGGATTTAGTCGATACCGCCGCTGAGGGACATCGTCGTCGTGTGACCACGTCGGTAATTAATGAAGTGCTAGAAGAAGCCGTAAGCTGGCACTCTCCCCCCACCTCTCGCCAAGGGCGGCAGGGCAAAATTTACTATGGTACTCAGGTCGCCAGTCAGCCACCCACAATTGCTCTGTTTGTCAACGAGCCTAAGCGCTTTAACGACAACTACCGCCGCTACATCGAGCGTCAGTTTCGTCAACATCTGGGCTTTACAGGGACGCCGATCCGCTTGCTGTGGCGGGGCAAGAAAGCCCGTGAGGTTGGGAATAATATTCAGAGCAATGCCAACCGCGCCACACGAGTATAGAGACAGATGGATTTACTGCGATCGCTACCCCTGGGGCTGTACCTGGAACAACCCGTTACCTGGCTCCATCACCTGGACTCCAGGGTGAAGTTTATCTGGCTGATGAGCTTTCTCGTGGCTCCTCTGTTAGCCAATCCCTACTGGCGTGTAACGCTGGTGGCGTTGTTAATTTTGCTCACCCTCTCGGCAGCGATTCCCTTACGGGTGTGGCGTCAGCAAATGGGTTGGCTACTGATGCTGTCGTTTTTTGTGCTGATCGTAACGGCGATCGCTCCCGACGGCTATTCTATTGACAGTCAGCCACGACTCCCCCCAAGCGCCCTCACCTTTCCCCAACCCACTGACTACCATTATGTGATTGGGAAGGCTGGCCCTTTTACCGTAACTCGCCGCTCTTTAGACCTGGCAATTCGTGTTAGTACACTACTTTTTACAGTAATCTACAGCAGTACCCTGTTCCTGCTCACCACGGCACCGGAAGAAATTACGGCGGGTTTAGAAAGCTTGATGCGACCTTTGCGGCGGATGGGGGTACCCGTCACTGAAATCACGCTGACATTAACCCTCTCCTTGCGCTTCATTCCCCTAGTACTTGAAGAAGTGCAGAATTTGGTTCGTTCTGTATATACCCGTGCCATCAATTGGAAAAAATTGGGCATCCGCAAAAGCTTTCAAGTGTGGTTACTCGTGGCAGAACGGCTGCTAGAAAATCTTTTATTACGAGCTGAGCAAATTGCCAGTGCCATGCTGGTGCGGGGATTTACCAGTCCCAATGAGCATCGGGTGCAGTGGCATCAACTACGTCTACGCTGGGGCGATTGGTTGGCGCTGCTGAGTTTACTTGTGTTCTGGGGATTACGAGTGGTTTGGGGTGGAGCGGTTTAGTGAGTTGAAACCCTCACAAGCCTTTCATCTAGCAACCACATCACTGATCACGGGCAAACGTCTGAACTACTGACTGAGCAACTTTGCTCAGTGATCGTAATTGCAATGCAACTGAGGTGTTTCTTCATTTATCTTTGACTCTACTCAATAAAGTTGTACTCGTTTAAGGATTCTTCCACCGAATAGACTGGTAAATTTGGTTAAGTAAAACTTGGTTGTTACGCGAAAATTGAGCCTGAGCTTCTGCATGATAATGTAGATTGTCTGATGTTGTATCATGAATAATTGCCCAATATTGACCATCCGGGTGATTAATCGCAACAACATCGTTTCTCACTAAAGCCTTGCTTCCGTTAATTGATACTTCTTGGTAATATCTTGGATTTAACTCAAACTTATCTAAAAAAGCTATTACATCGTCACGAGAGCCACTAAAGAGCTGGATTAAAACATAGTTAGCTCCTATTAAAGCTTCGGACGATTCAACAGAAGCAGGACCCTGCAAGTAACAGTAGGCAGTAGGTTCCATAATATAGATTTCTTTCCAGACTCCACCCTCTGTTTGACTTTTCGTTACTGCCCGATAATTACTGGCTACCTCAAACATTAAACCTGATTGGTCATCACGAATCGTTTTTAAGCTTTGAGCCGGAGTCCTGTCTTCCTGCTCACAGGGATAGGCTATTGATGAGTGAGTCAGAAGAATGGAAAAAACTGTTAAAGTAACGATTGTTCCAAGAGTTTTTAGCTTCATTGTATCGATACCTTTACTTACTAGCCCTACGGCTGTTGAAATTAGAATTCATTGGGACTTTGACAAATAAAATCAGAACGAACCCAAGCAACCCATTGATTTGTGCCAAGCTCGTACCAGACACGTCCATCTGTGCCGTGAGTTTTGGAAAAAACAGAAACTTCTTCTCCCTCTTCAACAGTGTAGTTACGTTGCTGAAAATAGTTATCAACTCTCGCTCCTCCAGAACCAACCTGAACTAAACCCTTAGGATGATCGATACCTGGGCCTGTTCGTAAAGTTACATTAGAACCTGGGTCACGAGTACAAATACGAGCTGAAACAGCACTTGCACCTATCTGCCTGTGCTCTAAGGCTTCATTCCAGAGTCGTACTAATTCTGATTGGAGTTCATTATCGGCTTCTATGCAAAGATAATTGTGGCAGACAAGCCCCTCCTTGATATAAACTTCGTCTGTTGGCATATTTTGGCAAAAACTAGTAGAAGATGTTCCAACAGAACCACAGACGTTATAGAATCTAATAGAATCCCAATTTTCATCTATTGCATACCCTAGATCTATAGAAGAAAATTTTGGGATGGAAGTACTAAAAAGAGTATCGTTAACTTGAGTAATAGGTGGGCGCATTCCCTCTTTAAAAACGGATATAGCTATTATGTAAGAGCCATTATCTCCAAATACACAGCCGTTTTTGAATCCATCCGGCAGTTCGGGTAGAGGATGGTCGTAGTACAAAGACTCAACTTCACTTTTTACCTCTTCCCATGTTACGCAACTTCTTGACTCTTGAGCGTTAGCTTTTTGAGGTAAAGCATAGGTTACCCCTATTAGCACAATAGAAGTAAGAGTGGTTGTTAGTAGGTAATTGAGTGCATTTATTTGTTTTTTCATTGATATTATGTTCACGTAATCCTTAGTAAGTTTTTGCTGATGGGAAGTCCTCAAACTTGCAAACATTTGGGGGACTAACTGGGCAAATCGGCTGTGCGTTAGCGGAGCTATCCGAAGGAATCGGGTTCTCTGTCAGGTAAAGCTCCTCCAGGTTTGTGACTCTTGCCAGAGGACTGACATCTTCGATTTGGTTATTGTTGAGGGAAAGCCAATACAGGTTGGTGACTCCGGCTAGAGGATTAACATCTGTGATGTGGTTATTGCCAAGACCAAGCCACTCCAGGTTTGTGACTCTGGCTAGAGGACTAACATCGGTGATTTGGTTGTTATTTAGGTCAAGCGTCTCCAGGTTGGTGAGTCCGGTTAGAGAGCTGACATCCTTGAACTGCATTAGTCGATTTCATAGTAGATGCACCTCTTATCAGTAATGCCTATATCTTTGTAGATATATTACTTATCGCCTCTAGCTTGAACATTTATGCAACAACTTTTATTGCTTTACTTCAGGGAGGAATGCTGTTAAGACAAATTAGATATGTGTAAGCTTAAGACTGATTGCTTCTGGCGGCATCAATTATTTATTTTATGCTGGTTTATGAATAGAAAAATTGCTCTGGGGCTTGTGGTTGTTGCGATCGCACTGACAGGAATTGGTATTACGAATAAAGATGTCAGATGTTCTATCGGTCTGCAATCTGAATCTTGCCTTTCATCAACTTCATTCAATATCCCTACTACTGGCTCCGAAGCGTCGGAGGTAGGCGCAGACTACACGAAGTTAGCCAATCTACTAGCAAAGCAGAGACTTAAAGCTGCTGATCGAGAAACAACTGATAAACTCTTTTGGCTTGCTAAAGGAAAACCTCATGAATATCTGCCAGAGGGAAATATGAAGAGGGTTCCCTGCAAAGATTTCCGCACAATTAACAACCTATGGTTAGCTTATAGTAGAGGAAAATATGGATTTAGAGTTCAACGGAAACTATACGAACAGATATATGAAGAGGTGAGCCGTCAACCTAAAATACCATCATATGATGTTGAATCGAAAGTATATGATCGCTTTGCTCGTCGCGTAGGTTGGACAGTCAGAGACGATGCGCGATTGAACTATGATGAGCTGATTTTTAACCCCCGTGGCAGAGAAGGACACCTGCCGATAACTTACGTAAAACTTGGAGTGCCACAATCTTGTCGTTCCGATCATCCCACATGGTTAAGCATACTAACACTCCAATGGTGCCTTTTAGGTTCTCATTGGTCAGCCAAGGCTCCTAGCATCAGTCAAGAAGTCTTTTCTCGTGTCGGAAGCTGTCAGCTATAGTCGCACTTGCAATCTGCTTCACTTGAAAATAGAGATCAGGAGTTAAATAAAAAAGATTTAAATTTATAGATCATCATAAATCATCATCCCTACAATTGTAAGATGTTGGGTTTCCTTCTTAAACTCCGGCTAAGTAAGGATTGATGCATTTATATTTCGTGTAAAGCTTGTCCCAATACAGCCCATAAATCGAACAGCATTATCACTCCCAGAACACAAACTGCTATAGTAATCCCTGCCAAAATTCGCACAGTCCAAGGTACAAAATACCTTTTATTTCGGCTGATTATAACCTCGATCATGCGGGTAAGGACGTACAGCTCAATCATCAAACCAATTTCTAGCATCATCACTTCCTTGACATCGACAGTGCTAGGTCTAGCAGGAACAGTCAAAAACAAGATATCAATAGTGGTAGCATTCAAAAAATTAAGCATCGGAGATAAATAAAATAAAATTTTTTGGTCAAAAAATCTTAATCAAAAGTTTTGAGATCATAGCCACCCAATAGAGACAACATTGCTAAAAGACAAAATAATAGCGTGATTGCCGCAAATAATCGTGTAGTAATCCCCGCTAAGATTCGCACATACCAAGGTGCAAAATATTCTCTCTTATGAACCATCATTACCTTGATAATCTGGGTAATAATGTATATTCCAATCGCCAAACCCATAATCAGTATCATAACCCGATCAATTTGGGCAATGCTAGGTGAAATGACCAACAAAAAAACAGCAATAATTCCGACAAACACTCGCAAACCCCAAGGGACAAGATGATCTTTATTCTGTGTAACTATCACTTCGGTTAACCTAGTAATAATGTACATTCCAATCGTCAAGCTCATAGTCAGTGTCATAACTTCTTGAGGCGTTTTAGTCAAAATAGCTAAAAACAACGTAGAAACAGTGAACACTGTAGACTCTCTCCTTAAAATTAATGCCTTCTTACTTTCGATTTTTAGTTTTTATTCTTCAATCTTTTAGCCCTAACATTGTATTGCCTGGATATAGCGCTTAAACTACAATTCGGCAGCAAGCATACTCAGATTACACAGAAACAAAACAACAATTTCATTCAGCTTGTTTTAGAAGTTCAACAATTTGCGGATAGCCATTTTGTTGAGCTAGAGTCAAAGCGGTATCACCGTAGAGATTTTTAGTGCTGGCATCTGCACCATTGGCTAACAATAATTTGACGATTTCTATATGTCCACCTGCTGCTGCATTCATCAGTGCAGTTCCCCCAGCATCTCCACCATCTTGGACATTCACATCTGCCCCTTTTTTAATCAGAATCTGAGCCATTTCAAGATGTCCACCTACTGCTGCATACATAAGGGCAGTTTCACCTTCACCGGTATCAAGGTTGACATCTGCACCAGCCTCCAACAACGTATTAAAGATAGCTAAATTTCCCCTACTTGCAGCTAAGACTAATGCTGGAAAATAATTGGGATAGCCTGCATTCGCATCTGCACCATTCGCTAATGCGGCGTTGACTCCCTCAAGGTCTTGGTTTTTAATCGCTTGTAATAAAATCTGATTTTGAGTTTCATTTGGCTTAACAGTGGTGTTGGAATTTTGTGCAATTTTATTTTGAAAACTGTTGTCTTTTGAAACTGAATTTACTTGCTGTAAAACAGGCTTGGCTGAGGTGATAGCGGATTTTTTCTTGGCAGATATTTCGGGCAATTGGCTGCAACCAATACCCAGTGTCGTTACCGTTAATAAAAAACAAAAGAATAAATGGGTTATATCAATCATCGCTTTTCCTGAAGTTTGATTAAGTTTTAATGGCGACTTCACACATTTGTTTCCTGGCTTCTTGCCTGTGGTGGCAGGATCAAGCTAGACAGACCTAAAGACCCTGCGGCAATAACGGCAAGAGCATCGATGAGGCGTTTGTGCATAATCATTCCACCTCGATTAAAATTAGTGTACCCACGGCTCCTTCTCAAAATCGCAAACCGTTCGACGAGCAGAAAGTGGGCAAGTTTGCTCTGCGAGCGGATTGCCTGTAAGGTTAAGCAACCTCAAATTGGTGAGTCCTGCTAGGGGACTGATATCTGTGATTTGGTTGTAGCTGAGGTAAAGTACCCACAAATTTGTGAGTCTGGAAAGAGGGCTGACATCTGTGATTTGGTTGTTGTTAAGGCGAAGATCCTTCAGATTGATGAGTCCTGCCAGAGGACTGACATCTGTGATATTGTTGCCGTGAAGGTCAAGCTCAGTCAGGTTTGTGAGTCCTGCCAAAGGCGTTACATCTGCAATTGGGTTTTGGCTGAGGAAAAGCTTCTCTAGATTTGTGAGTCTTGCTAGGGGTGTTACATCTGTAATTTCGTTGAGGGTGAGGTAAAGCTCCTTCAGATTGGTGAGTCCCGCCAGAGGTCTGAGATCTGTAATTGGGGCTTCCGGGAGGGAAAGCTTAGTGCGACTTGACAGATCCTTGGCAGCGAGTTCACAATCGCTTGTGCCTGCTTCTTTTAACAGCTCCTCTACTGTTTTTCTCGCTTCGGCTGGCAAACTTGCTTTCTTTTGACACCACTCTTTAAAGGAACTCCCCGGGCTAGGTTCAGCCGCTTGAGTAACTCCCCATACCCAGCTACTTAACACCCACGTACTTATTATTAGAGCAAGGGCGCTAGTCGATTTCATAGTTGATGAACCCCTATTAAGTAGTACCTATACCTTGGTAGATATAGTACTTATTGCCTAGAGTTTTCACATTTATGCAAAAAGTCTAATTTTTTAACATTCAGTATTAATACTTAGCCAAAAACTTACTGCATATCCTCACTATCGATGAGAGATAAATAAATTAACAGCCATCTGTACTTTCCCTACTACTGGGCACCGTTTATTTTGATTGGCAATGGGTTGTAACTCTAGCAGTAGCTCTGGCGCGAGCGCAAAACTTATTGCATAAATCCTCAACCGATGGGAGATATAAACAGTAAAGCGAACAACCTGCTTTCCTCATTACTGGAGGACTGGATTCATGCATCTGCGTCTCAAATCCCTCAGTCTTGCCACTGCTACTCTACTGCTTTCTGTAGCATCTCTCCCGCTACCGCTAGGTGGCATTGAGCTTCTTGCGGCACAGGCACAGACAACTCAAGACCAAAAAACGGAGGTTGATCGGATCTTCCAAACAGGCGTTGAGCAATTTCGCAAAGGGCAGTTACGAGAAGCGTTGGAGACGTATCAACGAGTGTTGGCGATGCGTCGAGAACAAGGTGATCGCACTGGCGTTGCAGCAACCCTCCATAACATCGCCTCAGTTTACGAAACCCAAGGACAGTACGAAAATGCGCTTAAATTTTACGAGCAAGCTTTACCAATTCGGCGTGAGGTAAAGGATAAAGCTGGGGAAGCAGCAACCTTGATTGGACTTGGGAATACTTACTTAAGTTATATCGACTTTAAAAAGTACTACCGTCTGATTGAGAAACCTGAAGAAGTGAAGCCGTACCAAGAGGTTCTCAAGTATTACGAGCAAGCTTTAGTGATTACGCGAGAAATCGGCGACAAGGCAGGCGAAGCTTGGAGTCTCAACGGCATTGGCAGGACTTACCACGCTCTAAGCAAGAAGGAAGACGCCCTGAAGTTCCGCGAGCAAGCCTTAGCTATTATGCGTGAAGTGGGCAACCGTGAAGGAGAAGCGACAATTCTTTTCCATACAGGGAGCGCTTACTGGTCAGAACGCGATCCCAAACGAGAATATAAACCGATTGCATTGGATTTCTATGAGCAAGCTTTAGCCATTGTACGCGAGATTGGTAATCGCCCTTTGGAAGCGCAAATCCTGTATATGATGGGGTTAAGCTAC
The DNA here is from genome assembly GCA_036704025.1 of Stenomitos sp. Classification (GTDB taxonomy): domain Bacteria; phylum Cyanobacteriota; class Cyanobacteriia; order Cyanobacteriales; family Coleofasciculaceae; genus Allocoleopsis. The sequence continues at coordinate 9,646 of DATNQL010000541.1, read as the reverse complement.
TCTAATAACTGGCACATCGAATGGAACCAGGAAGATGAAAAGGGTCTTGAAACCGTCCTGGATTTCTACAAGCAAGCTTTAGCAATTGTGCGCCAGGTAGGACATCGCCCTCTTGAAGAGAGAGTCCTTGATAGTATTGCGTCAACTTACAGCAGCCTGGGATACCCTCAAACTGCTCAGGAGTATCAAGAGCAGGCTTTGACAGTTAGACAGGAGATGGGTATCCATCTTGATTTCCCAATATTTTATATTGTCAAAGAGGCGATTCTTGTCACCTATAGCACACCCAAAAAAAGACCAACCTTGATAACGCTGCTGGAAGGAGAAGGAATAATCCACTACAGAAATGCAACAGCTCACGCACACTTCGGACGATACCAAGCGGCATTGGAGTCTTACCAACAAGCCTTGGCAATTATCCGCCAACAAGGAAATCGCCCTTGGGAATGGGTAATCCTCAATCAGATGGGGCAAGTTTACCAAAAAATAGGACAACTCCAAGTTGCCTTAGATACTTACAAGCAAAGCTTGGCTATCAGACGAGAGGTGGATGAACGGGCAGCACGAGAGCCAATACCTCACACCATTCGGGTAGCATATGGCACTGATGTTCAGGTTTATAGTTCAAAAGGAATCAGACTGGAGGAGGGGATTACTAATAATCTGATTAGGGTAGGAGAAGGAGAACCAATTACAACTCCTATCACCACTGTTGAAGATGCCAATAGGATTAGTGAACGAGGGCGACGACGACTACAGTTGGTAGCAGGGCTAGGCATATGGGTAGACCCAGTCTACCAAGAAGAAAACACCCTCACTAATATTGGAGATATTTACAAAGCGCTAGGACAGTACCAAGCTGCATTGAAGTCCTACCAGGAAGCCTTGGCAATTGTGCGCCAACAGATGGAGAGCGAGGAAAGCAAAAAAGCCCGTGAGGAATTATCCAAAGGGCATTACGGTCGGCAGGAACAGAGAATCACAAGAAGCATGGGGTCAGTTTACGAAGCGTTAGGACAGTACCAAGCTGCCCTAGAGTTTTACCAACAATCCCTGGCAATTGCGAACAAGGGAGGCGGCTACGGAAGGTTCCCTTTGAACCACATACCTATCCTCCTGACTCATATTGGCAAAGTATACGAACAGCTAGGACAGTATCAAGCCGCTCTAGAACCCTACCAGCAAGCTTTGGCGATCGCACGCGAACGTAGAGAATATTATCGTTCTCAAGAACAGATGCTCCGTAAGTATGGGGAAGAGCAATATTTTCGTCGGTACGGGATGGTTTATGAAAAGCCTGATGAAGAAGCACTGCTCAACACTATTGCCACAATTTACGAAAAGCTAGGACAAAATCAAGCAGCGCAGGAATATCGCCAACAAGCCTTGGCATTCAGGCTGGAGATCGGCAACCGCATTCAGGAAGATGTGACTCCTGGAAAGGCGATCCTGCTTACTAAAATGAGGACAGATGAAACAAAAAAAGCCATTTTCCGGGTTAATAGGCTGGAGGGAGAAGGAGCAATCTTGTTTGCGGCTGGGGATACCCTAAGTGTCCAAGAACAGTATCAAGCTGCATTGCAGTCTTACCAGCAAGCTTTGGCAATTGTCCGCCAACAGGGGAATCGCTCTTGGGAAAGCGTAATCCTCAATCAGATGGGGTCAGTTTACAACAAATTAGGACAGAATCAAGCTGCTCTAGAGTCCTACACGCAAGCTCTAATATTGGGACAGGAAATCGATCGCCGTTTTGAAGAAAAGGCAACTTTCATCGGCTTTTCTGTTGGCGCAACACATTACGAATTACAATTTCGCTTTGAATCTGGTCAAGTCATTACTTTTAACAAGGTAGGAGGACTAATTGTCGAGGCACAGGAAAGAGAAGAAACTCTGATCGAGATAGGCAATATTTACAAAGTTCTGGGACAGAGCCAAGCCGCCTTAGAGTCTTACCAGCAAGCCTTGGCATTTGTCCGTAACGACGAGTTGAAGCGCCGTGAACAGGAAGGAAGAATTCTAGAGCGCATTGGTTCTGTCTACGACAACCTACAGTACGAAGATGCTTTAAAAGCTTACCAGCAACTCCTAGCAACTGGACTCAATTCTGATGAGAAACAGTCGGTTCTCAATAGTATTGGGACGGTTTATAGAAACATGGGACAGTATCAAGCTGCCCTAGAATCCTACAACCAAGCTTTGGCAATGGTACGCGATAAGCAGCGATATCTTTATGATGCTACTAACGCTGAAGGGACAATCCTGAATAATATTGGCTCAGTGTACGAGCAGCTAGGACAGTATGCCACTGCCTTAGAGTCTTACAAACAAGCGCTAGCAATTGTACGCGAATCGAGTTGGAGACAGACAACTTTAATTAATATCGGCTCAGTGTCCGAAAAAATGGGACAACACCAAGCGGCTTTGGAGTCCTACGAACAAGCTTTAGCCATTGCGCGTGGGGTGAAAGACCGTCCGATCGAAGGAGTAATCCTACTTCATAAAGGGAAAGTTTACCAAAAAATAGGAAAGTATCAAACTGCCTTGGAGTCGTACAAGCAAGCTTTAGTAATTGTGCGCGAGGTAGGCAACCGTCCGGGAGAAGGGCAAGCTCTCAATAATGTGGGAGAAGCTTACTATCATTTGGGACAGCATCAAACCGCTCTAGAGTATTATCAACAAGCTTTGGCAGTCAGACAAGAAGTAGGCGATCGCACTGGTAAAGCAGTAACTCTCAACAATATTGCTGCCCTACTAGAAGCACAGAATCAACCCGAACTAGCGATTATTTTTTACAAGCAATCCGTCAACATCACAGAAGCAATTCGTAAAGATATTCGAGGACTTTCACAAGTACAACAACAGTCGTTTACCGAAACTGTTGAAGACACCTACCGACGCTTAGCCGATCTCCTCCTGCAACAAAATCGAGTCTTAGAAGCTCAACGAGTGCTAGATTTACTCAAAGTGCAGGAATTGGAAGGCTATTTGCGCGATGTTCGGGGGAGCGATAATACTGCGACTGGTGTTGCCGAACGTCCTCCAGAACGGCAAATTCGAGAAGGGAGCGAGGCGATTATGAATCAAGCGATCGCACTCGGTAAAGAACTCACCCAAATCGAAAGTATTCCCGTATCCGACAGAACACCAGCCCAGAAACAGCGTGTTGTTGAATTGAGGAAAACCGAGCAAGAGATTGCCCAACAGTTCAATCAATTCCTCTCAACGCCGCAGGTACAAACTTGGATTGCCCAACTCAAGCAATCAACAGGAGGGCAGACGGTAGACTTGGAGGCATATGCCACCACCTTACAAGACAACCTGAAAAAACTTCAGCAAGAGGCGGTGATTCTCTATCCCTTCGTACTGCCCGATCGATTGGAACTGGTGTTAATTACGCCTCATACACCCCCACTACGCCGCACTGTTCCTGTCAAGCGAGAAGAACTTAATCGAGCTATTGTTGAATTTCGTTCAGCATTAGAATCGCCTACCAGCGACGCCACAATTCCGGCTCGAAAGCTCTACGATTGGCTGATTAAACCCCTAGAAAATGACTTAGCTCAAGCCAAAACCCAAACCATCATCTACGCTCCTGACGCACAATTGCGTTACATTCCGCTAGCAGCCCTCTATGACGGCAATCAATGGCTAGTTCAACGCTTCCGCATTAATAATATAACGGCAGTGAGTTTGACTGACCTCAACACTAAACCGCCGAGTCAATTGCAAGTGTTAGCGGCGGCTTTTACTCAAGGTAACTATAGCGTTAATGTCGGCAACGAACGATTTAACTTTTCTGGATTACCTTATGCGGGACGTGAAGTCGAAAGTTTGGGTCAAACCGTTCCGAATACAACCAAATTATTAAACGAGCAATTTAATCAAGATATTGTGCTTCAGATGAACGATTACTCCGTCGTGCATCTAGCGACTCATGCCGCGTTTGTTGCCGGACAGCCAGAAGAGTCGTTTATTCTGTTTGGCAATGGCGATCGCGCAACCCTGAGAGATGTGAAAAAGTGGCGTCTGCCAAATGTCGATTTGGTCGTACTTTCAGCCTGTGAAACGGGATTAGGAGATAAGTTGGGGGATGGCAGAGAAATTCTCGGTTTTGGCTACCAGATGCAACAAACGTCAGCCAGGGCGGCGATCGCGTCGTTGTGGAAAGTCAGTGATGGCGGTACCCAAGCCTTGATGGATGCCTTCTATGCTGCCTTACAGAATAACAAAATGACCAAAGCCGAAGCGCTGCGACAATCACAAATGGCTCTGATTACAGGCGACTATACAGCCTTGGGTGAACAACGAGGACTAGGGGTAGCGCAACGGATTAAGAATAATCTGCCATCACAGGTGAGCGATCGCCTCAGTCATCCCTACTACTGGGCACCCTTCATTTTGATCGGCAACGGGTTATAGTCAAACCAGTACAGTGATAGAAAAGCCATGCGCTTGTGTCGCCCAACACAACAGTGAAACCGGGTTCTCCCTAGTACAGCGTGGCGGAAATAACCCACCAGTTCAAAAAGATTAAAAAGCTTACAGTACACACTTTCTTCCCTTCTGCCTTGGAGCCTCCTATCTTCTGCCTTCTTGCACTAGCCCCTATTTTCCAGCCAGTATCTCTCTCCCAAGTGAATGTCACAGATTCATGACTTACAACCCTGGTATTGGCGATCGCTACCCCTAGAACATCGCACCGGTTCTCAGGTATTTGACCGTCTATTTCGCCATCACGCTACAATTGCCACCCTTCTCGAAAGCCCCTACCCTACCCCTGTCGATCAACCCCAGTTAGCTCGATACTCTATCTGTGCAGGAATGCCTCGTATCCAGCAGGGACGCCCCCAAATGTGGACCCCACCTGTAGGCGAAATCTTACCCTTCCTGCGCCATTTGCCCTGCTCTCAAGACCCAGAAAATAGGAAGAGAGAACTCGATAATTTATCTCTACCCTCTCACCTACCATTTACTGGAGGTTGGCTTGGCTGGCTAGGTTATGATCTGGCGTGGGAAATTGAACAGCTACCTCGATTAAAACCTGATCCCTTACCGTTTCCCGTTGCTTTCTGGTACGAACCTGCCTCGTTTGCTGTACTGGATCATGCTCAACAAACCTTGTGGTTGGCGACTACGGATCAAGCCGAACTCGACCAATTAGAACAACATCTAGAACAAGCTCATAACCTGCCCACGTTCAATTTTCAATCTTCAACCTTGTCCTTTCTGAGTTCTCAAACAGACTTTGAAGCGGCTGTGATTCAAGCCAAAAAATACATCCAATCTGGTGATATTTTTCAGGCGAATCTTTCTTTGAGGTTTGAGGTTGCAACCCGAGCCGATAGCTGGGCAATTTATCGCGCCCTACAGAAAATTAATCCTTCTCCCTTTGCTAGCTATTGGCAAACCCCTTGGGGTGAAGTGATTAGTTGCTCTCCGGAAAGACTGGTAGAGCTACAGGGACAGCACGCACAAACACGACCGATTGCCGGGACGCGATCGCGCGGAGCCACACCCGATCTTGACCAGCAGTTGGCACAAGATCTCATAGCGAATGCCAAAGAACGAGCCGAACATATCATGCTCGTCGATTTAGAGCGCAATGACCTAGGGCGGGTGTGTGAGTGGGGATCGGTAGACGTGAACGAACTGTTCACCATTGAGCGCTACAGTCACGTTATGCACCTAGTTAGTAATATCACAGGTACTTTGTGTACCGACCAGGATGCCGTTGACCTCATCCGCGCCTTATTTCCAGGTGGAACCATCACAGGTTGTCCCAAAGTCCGTGCCATGGAAATTATTGAAGAACTTGAACCCGTCCGCCGTAGCTTGTTCTATGGCTCCTGTGGATATATCGATCAACGCGGTAACCTGGATTTGAATATTTTGATTCGCACTCTTCTCGTGAGAAATCTGGATAATGCCCTCAATCTGGAGGAACAATCTCTCAAAATCGTTTCGGGTCAAGTTGGAGCGGGAATTGTTGCCGACAGCGACCCAGAAAAAGAATGGTATGAGTCCTTGCATAAAGCTCAGGCTCAGATCGCAGCTCTCAAGATTTTCAATTTTTAAAGTGTTCAGCCCTGCCCTAAAGGCGACCAGAGAGACGACTGAATCTAGTGTTCCACAAATATCGACCCTACGGCTGACTCTCTGTCAATCCCGAATCAAGGTATTATCTGCATAGCTTGTAACCGGAGTCTGAACGGCTCAATTACCCTCATCTTCTTAACAAGGTGAATCTTGGCTCTCCGTCCACCCCGAATCAAGCTATCATCGGCATAGCTTTATTCGGAGTCAGTACGCCTGTTCTCTATGTGACTCTTCCCAATCCCCCAACTAGGGATGGGTATTTTTAGTTTGGATGTTAATGAGCACCGAAACTTACCTGAATCACCCAACGTTTGGTCTGCTTTATCGAGTTTGCATGGTTGAAGAGAACCAGGAATTGTTCACCACTCTCTATGCCCAACGTTTATTCTTTTTGGTCACCACATCTTCTGAAGGGCTGACCTTTGAACCCATTAGCCGTTCCGATGCTCGCCTGTTAGTGGAAAACCGCCTCCGCCAACTGCGTCGCATCGGCTCCTCACAAGACATTGAGCAGCTTCAGCGCATCCATAAACAAACCTTTCTGTGACTCACCTGCCTTTGGCTTGAAATTCAGCTCAAGAGCAATCATTCTAGAAACGACACTCCGACATCCCTAAGCCTCTGGCATGTTCTAGGAGGATAATTGAAGTATCCGCATCTCAACTCTCAAAGCGAATGACTGGTTCCATTGCAGAACGTATTGCCACTGTGCGCGCTCAACTGCCGGCAGGTGTCCGGCTCATTGCCGTCACGAAACAAGTTCCAGTGGACGCGATGCGGGAGGCTTACTTCGCTGGTGTTCGGGATTTTGGTGAAAGTCGCCTGCAAGAAGCGGAAGCTAAAATCGCTCAATTGCAGGATTTGCCAGACCTCAACTGGCATCTGATCGGTCATTTACAAAGCAATAAAGCCAAAAAAGCCCTGGAGCAATTTCAGTGGATTCATTCTTGTGACAATCTCAAGTTAGCCCAGCGACTGAATCGATTAGCGACTGAGCTGTCATTAAAGCCCAATATTTGCCTCCAAGTCAAAGTTGTGCCTGATCCAGACAAATACGGTTGGACTCTACCTGAGCTTTTAGCAGATTTACCTCAACTCGATCAGTGTACGGCGTTACAAATTCGAGGGTTAATGACGATTCTCCCACTGGGATTGTCTCGTGAGGAAAGTTTACAGGTCTTTGAGCGTACCCGTGAGCTAGCTCTTAAGATTGAGCAGCAAAACTGGTCGAATGTTCACATGAAAGAGCTGTCGATGGGCATGTCCGATGATTACCTGCTAGCCGTGCAAGCGGGTGCAACCCAAGTCCGGCTGGGACGAATTATTTTTGGTGAACGCATGGCTTAACCTGACATCGATGAACCCCCTCGATCTATGAGTCAAGCGATGGGCTAATATATTGCCAACACAACTCTGATGCATATTGTCACCCTTAAAATTGATTGGTATGTCTTGTGGGGTTTTGTACGACTACCTGCTGTTAGGAGGCTGATGTATACTTTTGGTTTATTTTGAGAGGCTTGTCAGGCGTGAGAATGATCAGGGGGCAGACTAGATAAAAGCTATCTTCTGTTCTTTTTGCTCTAAACAAGGATCTAATCAAATTAGAGACGGCTGCCTCCTAAATAACCGCTAGTCAGATTTTTAGCGTCAAACTAAAGTTGTGATGGAGACTGAACAATGAACAACATCTTTACCAAGCTCCGAGATTTTGTCGGTCTCAACGAGCCAGTGGAATACGAATACGAGTATGAAGATGATGGGGATGCCTACCAAAATCTCTATCAGCAAGAACAGCCAGTTCAACCCGCGCCACCCCCGGAAGAAGACCGTTCAGCGCGTCGTCGCGTTCGGGAGCGCACCAGTGTAGTATCAGAAGCAGGAATGGGATCAACTTCAATGAATAATGTGATTGGGATGCCTGGATCTGTCAATGGGATTTCCGAAGTGGCGGTGATCGAGCCACGTTCGTTTGAAGAAATGCCGCAGGTGATTCAAGCCCTGCGAGAGCGTAAGTCGGTGGTTTTAAATCTGACCATTATGGACCCCGATCAAGCACAACGCGCCGTAGATTTCGTTGCAGGTGGCACTTACGCTATCGATGGTCATCAAGAGCGCATTGGCGAAAGTATTTTCTTATTTACGCCGAGCTGTGTTCAAGTTAGCACTCAATCAGGTGTTGTTCACGAAGTGTCTTCGCCTCAGATGCGTCCTAACCGTCCAGCCGCTCCTGCACCGGCCTGGGCGTCTGAACAGGAGCGGATGGCTCAGTAATCCGTTGAGATTGGAGATTGTAGACTCGTTCTATCATCGAAAATCCAACATCCAACATTCAAAATTCTGTTAAGAGAGGGGCTGGGGTGGCAATCAAACTTGGCATAGTCGGTGGTGGGGTAATGGGAGAAGCTCTCTTATCCCGCCTGATTGCTCAACAGTTTTATCGCCCAGAAGATGTCCTAGTCAGTGAGCCACAAGTCCATCAACAGGAGTTGTTGGCAAAAAAGTACGGTGTCCATGTGACATCGAATAACCGAGTCGTAAGGACGGTCTCGGATGTGTTATTGTTGGCGGTTAAACCCCAAGTTTTTGAAACGGTAGCCATAGAGCTGGCAGAGGGTGATGAGCCACGTCCGGAGGGACAGCCCCTGCCGATAGTGATTTCGATTTTAGCGGGTGTGTCTTTAAGCAAGCTGGAAGCAGCATTTGGGCATCAGCCAGTAATTCGAGCGATGCCCAATACCCCTGCAACGGTAGGGGCAGGAATCACAGCGCTTGCACCGGGGAAAGCGGTTAGTAAGAGCCAGATGGCACAAGCGATCGCGATCTTTGAATCAGTGGGCGACGTGGTGGAAGTACCGGAATCATTGATGGATGCCGTAACCGCCTTATCGGGATCGGGCCCGGCTTATGTGGCACTAATGGTGGAAGCCCTCGCTGATGGAGGGGTGGCGGCTGGGTTACCCAGAGCGATCGCGTCTCAGTTGGCTCTCTCCACTGTCTTGGGTACCGCTAATTTGTTGCAACAATCCCAATTGCATCCGGCTCAACTCAAAGACCGCGTGACTAGTCCTGGTGGAACGACCATAGCGGGGATTACTGAGTTAGAGCGTGCAGGTTTCCGTTCTGCCTTGATTCAAGCCGTTCTAGCCGCTAAAGAACGTTCTCGACAACTGGGTCAGTAGTTTGAGTTTCTCATTGTCCCTCATGAACGGCAAACACCAGAACCCATGAAATTCCTTTCTTGGCGTCCCCTGTCTTGGCGGCTATTGTCAAATCAGCCCTGGGAGTGAATCGCCCTCGCCTGTTAGCGTACTGTTCAATGGCAGCGTCACGGTAACGGTAGTACCAACCCCGACTTCACTGTTCACGGCAATTTTTCCCCCATGTAAGTCCACAGAACTTTTAACAATAGCTAGTGGGTTGTCAAGCCAGCTTTGACTAGTTGAAGGAGTCTGGATATCCTAATTAAGAGCGATCGCTCTCAACAGTTAAGCAAAAAACCAGAGTCATTAAACTTCAATAGATGGATAGAGACGCTTGAGCTTAATGC
>DATNQL010000540.1:0-8574 GCA_036704025.1 Stenomitos sp. | reverse complement strand
AGGGGGAGGGGGTGAAGTTTCGTTCCCTACCTTGGGTGTGGAATGAGAAATTTTTCTGTTTCCTATTTTTCTCATGCCTTTGTGATCATTTGTACTGGCTCTCAATGAATCATGGACGCCTCAAAATTTTCGAGCGCTCGGCTTAAGTTCCCATCCGATGTTTCGATTCGTGGGCGGGGTGTTTTTATTATCTCAATTCCAGTGATTTGCTTGTTAGCTTCCATTTTAGTAATCGCGGCTTTGCGTGCTCAAACCATTGCGATTCGAGAACAGGAGCAACAAAGTCAAAAAACGGTTACCGATACCAGCCGCTTGTTAAGAGATCTCATTGATGCAGAGACAGGGGTTCGAGGGTATGTGATTACCAGGCGTCCAGAATTTCTGAAACCTTATTTAGAGGCCAAAGCTCGCCTCCCTCAGTCACTGGATGCGCTTTATGCTCAAGTCAAAAACAATCCGGCGCGGCGTCAGCCATTCCAAAACATTCCTTCGTTAGTCCGTCAACAATTTCGGCTTTTAGAGCAAACCCTAGAGACAAGTGACCGGCAAGGAGCCACCGCCGGAAGCTCTACCCTGATCACGGAGCGGCTACAAGAGAGCCGATTGAACATGGATGAGCTGCGCCAGGAAATTTCCCAGTTTTATGAGCAAGAAAAACGCTGGCAGAGCGATCGCCAAGAGCAGGCTTTTCGCTGGGCAAGGGTGACGACGATTGTACAGTGGACTTGTTTAGGGGTGGGTTTGTTAGGTTCTGGAGCTGCCCTGTGCCTATTTAATCAGTTAGACCAAGAGCGACGACAGCAAGCCAGCAGCTTGCGAATGACGAATGTGTACTTACAGGCTATTTTCGATCATGTCATCGATGGCATCATCATTGTCAATGCACGCGGTTATATTCAATCCGTGAATGCGGCAACGGCAGATATCTTTGGTTATGAACCGAGTGAACTGCAAGGGGTACACCTGCAACGACTCATGGCAGAACTGTTTGCAGAAGATAGTGGTCAAGCGATGAAGTCTTTGGTGGGGAAGAATCAAGATAAGCTACGCCTGCAACAAGAAACAGTCGGTCGTCAAAAGAATGGTCAAATCTTCCCAATGGAGTTTGCACTCAGCGAGATGTCGCTAGACAATGAGCATCTGTTTATTGCGATTGTACGGGATATCACAGAACGTAAACAATCACAAGAAACATTGTTCAAACAAGCCCAGTTGCTCAATCTAGCTAATGACACTATTATCGTGCGTGACCTCAACGACACCATTACTTATTGGAATCAAGGAGCGCAACGGCTGTATGGTTTCTCACCGGCAGAAGCGGTAGGTCAATGTGTTTTCACCCTGCTTAAAGCGGAAGTTCCTCAACCCATGGAAGAGATCGAAGACGCTTTGTACCAGCAAGGATACTGGAGTGGTGAACTGGTGCATTTCCGACGGGATGGTAGCCGTGTTTTCGTGAAAAGCGGCTGGACATTACAACGGGACGAGACAGGGATGCCCTTGGCGTTCTTGGAAATTAATCAGGATATTACGGCACGCAAGCAAGCGGAAGCCGCTCTGCGAAAGAGCGAAGAGCTATACCGCACCCTGGTGAAAAATTTCCCCAATGGAGCGGTGTTTTTGTTTGATGAACACCTGCGGTATTCGATTGCCGAAGGAACGGGATTAGCTACCGTTCATCTGAAGAGTGCACAGCTAATCGGGAAGATGATTTGGGAGACATTACCCTGGGAGACGGCTCAAATCCTGGAGCCAATTTATCGTGAGGCTCTCCAGGGTAAAAGCACAGTGACAGAAATTCCCTTCGGCGATCGCTTTTACCGTGTCCATGTCCTACCCGTCACCAACGAAGACGGGGAAATTTTGTTGGGGATGGCGATGACACAAGATATCACTGACAGTAAGAAAGCGGAACAAGCGTTGCGATCGCGTGCGGATGAATTGGCTCGACTCACCACCGTACTCGCCCATACTACGTCAAACCTAGAGAAGCGAAATGCCGAGCTTGATCAATTTGCCTATATCGTATCTCACGACCTCAAAGCTCCATTAAGGGCGATCGCCAACCTCGCTCAGTGGCTAGAAGAAGACCTCGCAGACAGCTTAACCGCAGAAACTCGCCATCAAATGGACTTGCTCCAAGGGCGTGTCCATCGCATGGAAGCCTTAATTAATGGCCTTTTGCAGTACTCTCGTGTGGGACGTTTCCGTGCCGAGTTGGAACTAGTGGATATGCAGGTACTCCTGGCGGAGGTGATTGATTCGTTGGCACCCCCACCCGGATTTACCATCACAGTGATGCCAGACATGCCGACGCTTTGGATCGAACGAGTGCCTCTGGCACAAGTCTTTGCCAATTTAATCGGAAATGCCATTAAGCATCATCATCGCCGGGATGGGCACATTGTGATTTCCGGGGAAGAACACACAAACAGTTACGAGTTTAGCGTCACTGATGATGGCCCAGGCATTGCCCCGGAGTTTCATGAAAAAGTATTTGTCATGTTTCAAACCTTAGAACCCCGCGACAAGGTAGAAAACACGGGTGTGGGTTTGGCGATTGTGAAGAAGATTATTGAAGATAAAGGCGGAACGATTGTCCTAGAGTCCGCTCCAAATCAGGGAGCCACATTTCGCTTTACCTGGCCTAAAAAACCGATGGCATGAGGGAGTTAAGCCATGAATGATAAACCAACCAGCGTATTACTCATCGATGACGACGAAGTCGATGTCATGACCGTCAAACGGGCTTTTAAGAAAAACAATATTACCAATCCGTTGTACGTGGCGGCAAATGGTGTCGAAGCCTTAGCCCTGCTGCGGAGCAACGACCTGCCTAAACTGTTACCTAGACAGCGAAGACTGATTTTATTGGATTTGAATATGCCCAAAATGGGTGGCATTGAGTTTCTGCGGGAGTTACGGGCTGACGCTGAACTGCGCGCCCTCCCTGTCATTGTGCTGACGACCTCCAATGAAGATAAAGATAAAGTAGAAGCTTATAATCTCAATGTCGCTGGCTATATCATCAAGCCAGTAACATTTACGAAATTTGTAGAAGCGATGGCCACGCTGAATAAATATTGGATGCTAAGTGAGATGCCGTGAAACTTGAGCGTTGAGAAGCTTGGTATTGACGGGTACTTTTTAAAAAATACTTATTTTGATATGAGTTAAGGAAAATCAACCAGCCGCAGTGTAGAGATAAAAATCACAGCCATTTTTTCAAAATAATTGTTAAGAGCCAACAGCAAACGGCTAGCAGCAAACCGCTAACAGCTAATTATGGAAGAAGTTATTAAAATCTTGGTGGTGGAAGATGATGAAGTGGACCGCATGGCGGTGAGCCGAGCGCTCAAAAGAGCTGGAATGCGAGTCGAAATCACAGCGGCGGTTGATTGCCACAGCGCACTCAATGCCCTGCGGCTCGGAAGCCTTGAGAAGGATAGCCGCGACCAGGCTCCACAAACCAACCCCGCTCACACCACCCCCGAAAAACCCAGCTTTGATTGTGTTTTACTCGATTATCGCCTACCCGATGGCGACGGATTGACTCTGGTTCAACAAGTCCGGGGTATGGGCCTCAAAGTGCCCTTGGTGGTGCTCACAGGTCAAGGAGACGAGCAACTAGCCGTTGAACTGATGAAAGCGGGGGCATCGGACTATCTTCCAAAAAGTAAACTCTCACCCGAAACCCTCTCACGCAGCGTTCGCAATGCGGTTCGCATCTACCGAGCTGAAACAGAGGCGGCATCAGCCGGCGAGCGCTTACGGGAAAGTGAAGAACGCTACCGCTTGGTTCTCGAAGGCTCCAATGATGGGATTTGGGATTGGGATTTGACCACCCATGGGATTTATTGCAACGACCGCCTTTATGAAATTATGGGCTTGTCCGCCGATGAGGTGGTGGTGAGTTACGACCTCGTCTGTCAGCTACTACATCCAGATGATCGAATGAGGATTAGTCAGGCTGTTGCGGCTCACCTGCAAGATAATGTTGAACTCGATGTCGAATTTCGGCTATTGCATAGTGCTGGAGAATATCGCTACTGCATGGCACGGGGTAAAGCTTGGCGAGACCTTCAAGGGAAACCTTTCCGGATGTCAGGTGTGATCAGCGACATTACTGAACGGAAACGAGCGGAAGAATCATTGCGATTCTTGGCAGAGGCAAGTGCCATGCTTTCAGCCTCTTTAGACTACGAAAAGACGCTAGAAAGCCTCGCCAGACTCGCTGTACCGTTCTTGGCTGATTTGTGCGTCGTCGATATTGTGGAAAACGGAGCCGTGCGGCGGATGGGGGTGGCTCATGCTGACCCCACGCGGGAGGAGCAAGTCCGCAAACTGAAGGATTTATACCCACCTCAGCTCAACGGTACCCATCCCGCAATCAAGGTGATACAGACTGGAGTTGCCGTCCTAGTACCAGAAATGGCCGATCAGGAATGGATAGCAGCGACTGACAAGGCCGAACATCGGCAAATTGTACAGGACATGAGCTTTCAGTCCTATATGACTGTACCCCTGTTAGTGCGGGGGCGGACGTTGGGGGCGATTTCCTTAGTGTCTACTCAACAAAGTCGTCGCTATAGAGCTGCCGACTTGGCGCTGGCAGAGGAACTCGCCCGTCGTGCGGCGTTATCCCTAGAGAATGGTCAGCTTTATCGGGAGACACAGGAGACGAGTGAAAACCTACGTCAGGCAATTTTGATTTTAGGAGAACAACAACAGCAACTGCGAACGTTACAACAGCTCACCAATTTACTGAACCAACGTTTAACGAACCTGCCGGGTTTGTTGCGAGAAATGGCAGAGGCGGTGGCGGGTGCGATTCCCGGTGCCCAGTTTTGTTGCATTATGCTCAACAACCCCCAGTGCGATGGACTGGTGTTGACGGTGATGGCGGGAATTGAGACGGAAAAGCTGCGCTTGGAAAACGCCTTTTCTCCTCAGGGGGGGTTGCTCTATCAAGTCTTCTCGACTGGAGCCTCTCAGCTGATTCAAAGGCAAGAAGATGCATCCTTAGAGAAGGCTCCGGCGGCGATTTATGCGGTAGCGATTGAGTCGGTGCAATCGGGGCGTTTAGGAGTGCTGGCTATCGGAAATTGGCAAAATCAGGATGCCTTTGATGAAGAAGACCGGAATCTGCTTGTGGCGGTTGGGGAACAAGCCGCGATCGCTATTGACAATGCTCGCATGATTAAAGCCTTGGAGGAGCAAGAAAAACGTTTAGAAGACCAAAATGAGATGCTGGCTCAGAAGAATCAAGAACTGGAACATCAACGCCAGCAGCTTCAGCTCAATAACCTGCAATTGTTAGAAGCGGCACGGCTGAAATCTCAGTTTCTCGCCACCATGTCTCATGAGTTGCGTACACCGATGAATGCGGTGATTGGGTTTTCTCAGTTACTCTTGCGCCAGCGTCAACATCCCTTGACCTCGCAACAAGCCGATATGATGAAGCGCATTCTCAACAATGGGAAACACCTATTGGCGCTGATTAATGAAATTCTTGACCTATCCAAGATTGGCGCAGGACGTTTGGAGTTAAAGCTAGAAACGTTTAACCTGATGGCCTTAGTCCGGGCGACGGTGGATGAGTTGCGATCGCTCGCAGATGAGAGAAACCTCACGCTGCATGTCCACGACTATCTCCAAAATCCCAACGTGATTAATGATAGCGTTCGCCTGCGGCAGATCTTGGTCAATCTCCTCTCCAATGGGATTAAGTTTACCGAGGTGGGCAGCGTGGAAGTGGAAGTCAAGGAAATTGCGGCTAATCGCTTAGCCATTGCCGTTAAAGATACAGGCATTGGCATCGCCGAAGAGGAGTTAGGACATATTTTTGAGGAGTTTCGGCAAATCGATCAGACAATCACTCGTCGGTATCCAGGTACAGGGTTAGGACTAGCGATTACCAAATCTTTAGTGGAGTTGATGCAGGGAACCATTGAGGTTGAAAGTCAACTCGGTCAAGGGTCTACCTTTCGTATCGAACTGCCCAGGACGGTCAAACCCTCCACTCCCAGCTTGCCTCTGACCGCCCATAAACTCACTCAGCTTGGAGGCAGTTCTTTAGGCCATACTTCTTTGACTCAGGTGTTGAAAAAACAGACGGCTGGAAGGATACTCTATTAACTCCAGTGGCTAGCCTATATTTGTAAGCTGATGTGCAGCTAAATGGCCATAGCGAAATTGTCATAAGGGGTGTAGGGTGTGGGGTGTAGGGTGTAGGGTGTAGGGTGTAGGGTGTAGGGTGTGGGGTGTAGGGTGTGAAAATAGGCTTTCTTAAATGCGCCACAGCTTAGCATGACTGTCCGAGGCTCTAAATCCAAGAGCGGAACCACATCCGGAGTTGATAATTGGGCATCGGTAGGGGAAGACCCAAATAGATGGGTAACCAAAAAACAAACGCCGCACTAACAACTAAGAGAATCGTGATGCTTGCACTTTTATACTGAGTTTGGTCACTGCGTAGCCAACGATCAACCAACCAAGCCAGGGCTAAACCCGAAAAAACCGAGGCTCCCATGTAATGGTAGAGAAAGGTACAACGAGTCACTTTCACCCAAGGCAATAAATTCGCCAGCCAACCCAGAACTAGATAGAGGGCAATCCAGGTAGAGGACGTTGAAGAAAATTTCCACCCGTCTCCCTCTAGAAAGCGTTGAGCCAACCGCCACAACAGCCATAAAATAGCGGCCGTTGAGAGCCACCACAAGAAAGGGTTGCCAATCGCATGAACATCATAAACATATTTCCCCGTTCCTGCTGGTAAGGGGGGATAAGCCGGAACTTGCTCGATCGGGTTACGAGCGGTTTGATAGAAGTAGGCTACGGGACGCCACATCAACAGCCAACTGAACCATCGAGAACAGTAAGGATGGACTTTGGGACCATCCCCAATTTTTTCGTGAAAGGTCAAAATATCATGCTGCGCTTGCCAGAACCCAGGCTGTGGATTCATCTGGAGATGAGGAATCCACAGCAGACTGTAAGTTACAACGGGAATGATTGCCAAATTCCAGACAAACGGGACAAGCTTCAACTGGGTGAGGTTTTGCAGGGGAGTTCTCACTCCTTCTGCATCCTGTAAAGGCGATACTTCAGTTTCTTCCCGAAATCCAACATGGGGAGGGAGAAACTTTCTAGATCGTTCCCTGGCTCGTTTTAACAGCCACCGCATCCACTGCATGACCCAAGCCGCCACCCAAATCATATAAACGCCCATCAGGAACCATAACCCGTTCCACTTGATGCAAGCGGATGCTCCAAAAATGATACCGGATAAGGCAAGATTGAGCCAGCGTCGCTGCTTTTGCCCTAAAGCTTGGAGAAAAAACAACTGACCCAATAACCCCAAAATGACTAAATAGACGTTGTTCAGGGCATAACGAGACTCAACCAGGAACAGACCATCAGTTGCGGCAAATAGGGCGGCAATCAAAGCAAAACTCTTACGCCGATTGAGTGCATAAGCCAATGCCCCCACCACCAAGGGAATAAAGGAACCCGTTAAGGCATTCAGCCAACGGTAACTCCAAGTGGAACGTAGGGAACCGGTCAAACTGTTGACGCTATCCTGTCCGATGGGAAGATGAGAGCCAATCCACATACCCATGGCAATGATGTACTGACTCAAGGGGGGATGAGCGTTAAAGAAATGCGTCCCTGTCAAGTAGTTGTTAGCAAACTTAGCGTAATAAACTTCATCAAACACCAGAGTATTAAATCGACCCAGTCCCCAAAAGCGCAGGGCAACTGAGCACACAAAGATCGCGCTCATGCCGATGCCAAACCAAGGGATAGACGAGTGGGATAGCTTTTTAGACCAAGTCATAAAACCACGCTTTTTAGCTCAAAGCTGTTGAAGGAAATGTGTCGTCTCATTCCAAACGTTTCTCGCTTAGACCTCAATCTTAGGTTTAGAGTGTGTCGGGCTACAGCCATGAGTGATAGTGAAATCAATCAGTTGAGTCATCGCGAAGCCAATTCAAGTCCCGATCCGTCTGGTCAACCGCCACCGACCGGGTGGCAGGGTGCAGTTGCCCGGTTCTTCAAGTTTCCAGAATACCGGACAACGATCCGCATAGAAGTTTTGGCTGGTATCACCACCTTTATGACGATGGCATATATTTGGGTGGTTAATCCGGGAATTTTATCCGATGCGATTTTTTTACAGAACCAACCAGCAAAGCCCACCTATGCTTAAGGGTGGGATTGAGAGTGTTGGCACAGCTTGGAGATTCAGGACATGAAAATTAGGGTAATGAGCTTCAATTTACGTTATGATAAGCCAGACCCTGGTAACAATGCCTGGAGGGTACGAAAACAGGCTGTGGCAGCGCTGATTACCCATTATTTACCGGATCTGGTTGGCACCCAAGAAGGACAAGCCCACCAGTTACTGGACTTACATCGCTTGCTCCCGAATTATCAGAGTGTGGGGAGCGATCGCACGGGCACTGATACGGGTGAGTATTGTGCGATCTTCTACCGAACGGATCGACTCAGGTACCTCAAGACGCAGGATTTTGTTTTGAGCGATACCCCGGAAATCCCAGGGAGTATTAG
>DATNQL010000539.1:0-17656 GCA_036704025.1 Stenomitos sp. | reverse complement strand
ATTGGAAGATTCGCTGTTTATTGGCACCGCCGAAGCTGGGCAAGTCCGATTTAATCCAGAACCGCTAGTCCTCAATGAGTTCTGCCAAGAGTTAGTCACCGAAATGCAGCGAGGGATGAGTTTAAACTCAACTTCTTCATGCCTCCCACACACCCTAATTTTGGTCTGTCGGGGTCATCGGTTCTTAGCTTGCATGGATAAAAAACTGCTCAGGCAACTGCTGAGTAACTTACTCTGTAATGCCATTAAGTATTCTCCAGCAGGAGGTCAAGTTCACTTTGAATTGACTTGTCAGGATGACACCGCGATTTTCCAAATCCGAGATCAGGGTATAGGGATACCGAAAGCCGATCAATCCCGATTGTTTGAGTTTTTCTATCGGGCAAAAAATGTCGGCGCGATCGCTGGCACAGGATTAGGGCTAGCGATTGTTAAAACCTGCGTTGACTTACATCGGGGCGAGATTACCGTAGAGAGTGAAGTTGGGGTAGGAACGACCTTTACCGTGTCACTGCCCTTAAAAAACCATTTCTCCCTGCCCATGCTCAATTGTCTGCCACCTCACACCAACCCACCCACACGATTTGGAGACGCCTGTTAAATCACAAAACCTATGAAGTCCGCTCTTGTCAAGCCAGGGTTAAATTAACAGCTCACTTCATAGCCACAAAGAACTGCCGTCACGTTATCGTGTCAATTTAACCTATTCTAAGGACTAGAACCGATGTCTAAAATTCTTGTTATTGAAGATGAGCCAGCGATTCGGATTAACCTACTGAAACTCCTAAGTGCGGAAGGATTCCAAGCCATTGGTGCCGAGAATGGTAGCCGTGGGGTGCAGCTAGCGCGCAGTGAGCAGCCTGATGTGATTATTTGCGACATTCTCATGCCCATTCTGGATGGCTACGGTGTCTTGAAGACGTTGCAACAAGACCCAAGCACCGAGACCATTCCTTTCATTTTTCTCACCGCCAAAGCAGAGCGTGCCGATTGGCGACAGGCGATGACGTTAGGGGCAGATGATTACCTCACCAAGCCGTTTACCAGAGCTGAACTTTTAGAAGCGATTGCCACTCGACTGCAAAAAAAAGCCTCTTTGGCTCAGCAGCATACCCTTAAACTGGAGCAGACACAAGCTCAACTGGACTACCTGCTGCGTTATAACCATTTGACTAACCTGCCCAATCAACTGTTATTGGAAGAGCGATTTAATCAGTTACTCACTCAAGGGAATGTCCGCAAGCGCAAGATTCCCCTTCTCTCCATCGGCTTTGAGCAACTTAAACGGCTGCACAATACTCTAGGACCCACCAGTGGCGACTTGTTACTCAAAGCGATTGCAGAACGTCTTCAGAATTGCATCAGTCCACTCGATACCATTGCTCATTTAGGTGCGGCTCAATTTGTGATTCTGCTGACCTCGAATACTCAGCGTGATGAGGTGGTAAAGATAGCGGAAACCTTGATTGAGGCGTTCTCCGCACCCTTGCCTGTGGGTACTCATGAACTTTTCCTTAGGGCACGGATTGGGATTGCTTTCTTTGGGCGGGATGGGCGGGATATTGATACCTTAATCAAACATGCCAGTGCAGCCAGAGAAGAAGCCCAGAAGCAGGGAAAGACGGCTTATCAGTTTTACCTCGCCTCAATCGGCACTCAATCTCAAGAAGAACTCTTACTAGAACTTGAGCTGCGTCAAGCTTTGGAGCGCCAAGAATTCCAAGTTTACTATCAACCCAAGGTGAATCTGCGAACCGGAGAGGTTGAAGGAGCAGAAGCCTTGGTGCGTTGGCTTCATCCAGAGCGAGGCTTTATTTCGCCGTCTGAATTTATTCCTTTGGCGGAGAAGACCGGTTTTATTATCCCATTGGGAGAGTGGATTCTCAAAACCGCTTGTGCTCAAGCTCAAGGCTGGCAAACGGCTGGCTTACCTCCGATCCGAATCGCGGTCAATTTATCCGGACATCAGTTTAGTCAACCCCATCTGGGTGAGTTAATTGTCGAAATTCTTAGAGAAACTGGACTTGCTCCTCGGTATTTAGAGTTAGAACTGACTGAAAGTACGGTTATGGAAAACCCTGACGTGGTGATCGCCACGTTGAGTGAATTAAGAACCCTCGGTATTCAGATCTCCATTGATGATTTTGGGACGGGTTATTCATCTTTAAGCTATCTGAGACAATTGCCCTTCGATATTTTGAAGATTGATCGTTCATTTGTTTGCCAGCTTACGCAGGATGCCAAAAACGCAGCAATTACCACCGCGATTCTGCAAATGGCTCAAAGTCTGAATCTGAAAGTGGTTGCGGAAGGGGTGGAAACGGAAGCTGAACTTGCGTTTTTCTATGGGCATCAGTGCGATCAGATTCAGGGCTATTGGTTCAGTCCTCCTTTATCAGCCCAAGCTTTTGAAGAGGTGCTCAGTGGTAGTAAGCGCCTGCCACTTTCGTCGAGTTGAGAGCGGTTCACGGACAGCAAGACGCTTACAGCAGATTGCAGATTGATGCACTCAATCGAACTGTACTCTATTGACTTGCAACCTGCTGTAATACCATGTCCGTCTAATTAATTACCCATCATCAAAACCTCTGTGCGTCCTCGTGTCCCCGCGTCCATCCTAACGATGGGCGTTTAATCGGACATGATGCAATTGATTACCCCACTAAATCCGGAAACACCTGCTGCACCGCTGGGTGAACGAGCTGATAGTTCTGGATATTCAGACCTTTACCCAACGCCGAGTCGAGTTTGAGAGCGCCTAATCCGTGATTCGCCAGCTTGAGGACGTAGGGCAGCGTACTGTTATTCAGTGCCTGTGTTGCTGTCCAAGGTACAGCTCCCGGCATATTAGGCACACCAAAGTGGACAACGCCCTCCTCGACATAAGTGGGATTGGTGTGAGAGGTGGGTCGCAAGGTCTCAATGCAGCCGCCTTGATCTACGGCAACGTCTACAATCACCGAACCCGGATGCATCTTTTGCACTAAACTCCGATTGACCAAGATGGGTGCCCGACGCCCTGGAACTAAAACCGCACCGATGAGCAAATCGGCCTGTGGCACCAATTCATCAATCGAAGCAGAATTACTGTAGAGCAGTTCTACTCGGGAACCGAAGAGGGTTTCTAGATAAGCCAAGCGATCTACATTGACATCAAAAATTTGAACTTGGGCACCCATCCCTACGGCCATCTTGGCGGCTTCTGTGCCGACAACGCCACCCCCGATGATCACTACTTTACCAGGTCGAACACCAGGAATCCCACCCAAAAGCACACCCCGTCCTCCCTGCTGGCGCTCTAGATACCTGGCTCCAACTTGCACGGCAAGGCGACCTGCAATGATGCTCATCGGGGTGAGTAAGGGAAGCTTACCATCGAAAAGCTCAACCGTTTCGTAGGCGATCGCACTCACCCCACAATCAATTAAATGCTCCGTTAGAGTCCGATCCGCTGCTAGGTGTAGATATGTAAACAGCAGCTGTCCTTTTTGCAGAAACTGGTACTCTGGCTTTAGTGGTTCCTTGACCTTAACAACCAGTTCTCGATTCCAAGCTTCGGCAGCCTGCAAGACAATGCTGGCTCCTGCCTGCTCATAGTCTTGATCGGTGAAGCCCGCGCCAACCCCTGCACCCTGCTCAACAAAGACCCGATGGTCGGCTTCACGCAGCACCCGGACGCTACTAGGACTTAAACCGACACGAAATTCTTGGTCTTTCGTTTCTTTAGGGACACCAATTTCCATCTTTTTACCTCTTTTAAGTACCGATGCTTTCCTGACGGCATTACGCAACGGTGAATAATGAATTCCGACACCTTGTAAGAGTTGCTGACTCTGATCTTGCACCAGTTGGCGACAGCGTCTAGTCTGCGGCGACACAAATCCAGTTCACCGATGCGACGCGTTTTGGACGGTGCCATAGGCAATCCCTCGGCTCAACATGACTAGCCTTCAAACACTTCTTTTGGGATCGAGCCTGGAACAGACGGCTGCTATCTTCAAGAGGTCTTAAATACCAGTATGACCATTAAATTTTGTAGGCGGAATAACCTCTTAGCTAAAAAGTGCCTAGGGGCAAGGAACTGAGGAAAATTTATTGGCTCCCCAATCTTCAACTCTAGACTTGACAAGGATTCATTATTGAAGAAGGATTAAAATTGTTAAAGGATTGTAACTAAGGAACGTGAGGTTATCAAACAATGACACAGCCCAAACCCACCACAACTCCCCAGCTAGAAGAACCTAAGTTTGGCTTCAACGATTACGCAGAGCGATTAAATGGTCGAGCCGCAATGATTGGTTTTATCTTGACTGTGATTATTGAGTACTCGACGGGTCAAGGACTGCTCACTTGGTTAGGTTTGAAATAGAAAACAATTCAACCCTGACTCACTAGTGCAAGAAAGCAGTTCGCGTAGCGTTCTCCGTAGGAGTAGACAGGAGGCAGAAGGCAGAAAGCAGAAGGTAAGAAAGTGGGTACAGTAAGCTTTTTAAGCTTTTTCAACTGGATAGTTATTGATGCCACGCTGCACTAGAAACTCCTGAGGTCTTTCATCCGTCTTGGAAAACTGAAACAGACTAACCCATCAGTCAACAATCTATTAGTAGATGAACCCAGAAAATTCATGACGCGGCCTGAGCTAGTGACTAGGGTTGTTAGATAGGATCAGACCATGAAAAATCTAGAGAATCAGACCTCTGCCTGCTCGTTGTTCGGACGCCAATGAGATAACCTGGAAGTAGATTAAATACTTAGTGAAATAGAGTAAGTAACAAGCCGTGATGAATGCTTTAGTGCCTCGAATTTTAAAGGCGGCTTACCGCAAAGAGCCAATTTCTAGCTTTATTGTGATTGTCGGAGCTGTCGATGCGGTGATTGGCGGCGTAGGTGAACGCTGGTCGCTGCTTAGTTTTGGGTTGATGATGGTGGTACTAGCTGTAGCACTTCGTTGGTGGCAAAGTCAACGCCGAGAGACTGAACTAGCCGATCAGCCCGTGACACACTATCTTCCTCCGAGCTCCTCGCGACCGGCCTTACCCATCCTGAGTGCGGCTAAGCGTCAGCCGCCTCGGTAAACGATGTAAGCGATGGGTCAATCAATTGTTTCAGGCTTAGCCGCTATTGTCACGGGCTTTGAGCCATTAGCCTGGGCAAACGCTTAATTAACGCTTCTGGTTCACCTCAACTCAAAAAACGATGAGCAACTCTGCTCTCGATCGTCAAGCGCAAAGCGATCAATCCTTTCCCCGTACTGCAAAGCGCCCCATGAAGGGGAAAAATCCCTCTAATGCACAGCCGAACCAGATAGGGCACAGTGATGCTGCACCGAGTGTCCATCATCCACTGAAGATTGGTGAAGTTGCCAATCTGACAGGCATGTCAGTGAAAACAATTCGTTACTATGAAGAGATTGGTCTGCTCGAACCGACAACGACTCGTGCGGAATCTGGCTACCGCCTGTTCAACAGCCAAGTTCTGAATCGACTTGCATTTATTAAGCGATCGCAATCTCTAGGACTCAGCCTCAGTGAGATTCGCGACATCCTAGAAGTCCACGATTCCGGTGAATTGCCTTGTGGCACAGTGAAGCAACATTTACTGCTCAAGGTAGAGGCGATTACAGAGCAAATCGAAGCTTTAGAAATTCTCAAATCAGAACTGGTGGGTTTACTTTCGGGCTGGCAAGAACAACCCCCCAACGATCGGATTGCCCAGACGATTTGTCCGAACATTCAAGAAGGTAGCCGTGATTGAACCTGGGTATCGCGGCGCTGACACTCGTTCATTTTGAATAAGCTGTGACGCATTTAAGAAAGCCTATTTCCACACCCTACACCCCACACCCCTTATGACAATTTCGCTATGGCAATTTAGCTGCACATCAGCTTAAAACTTGGGTTGGGGTCGCCGATAGGACGAAAAGGCTGACTTCGCTTCACGACTCATACCATTTCACTAAATTTCTGATACAAATAACTCCCCCAGCTCCCCCAGCTTCCCCAGCTCCTCCTAAGCTACTTGTGTATCAGCCTTAAAGGGAAACGGTATCACGCTGAATCATCACACTGGGGAGTAACATATCTAGCGATGCGTCTCTTAACGGCTGCAATATAGCTATGGTACCTCTACGTCAAACCTTATCCTTGCCGGATATCCAACTTTCTTACCTGGAGTGGAACCAGGGCAATGTTCCCTTACTGTTGTTGCATGGTTTAGCTGACCATGCCCTCGTTTGGTCAAGCTTGGGAGATTACCTGTGTCAGCAGTACCATATTGTTGCACCCGATATGCGCGGTCATGGCGAAAGTAGTAAGCCAGACAGGGGTTATACCTTTACCGATGCGATCGCGGATTTAGAAGCCTTAATGGAACACTTAGGATGGTCTTCTGCTCATGTTCTGGGTCACTCTTGGACTGGCAAAGTCGCACTGAGCTGGGCACGACAACATCCAGAGCGTTTGCGGAGTATGATTCTGGTCGATCCGATTTTTGTCTGGAAAATGCCCAGCGTGATGAAGGTTACTTTTCCTCTACTGTACCGTGTATTGCCGTTTCTCCAGGGCATGGGTCCATTTGCCAGTTATGAAGACGCCGAGCAGCAAGCGCGTCAGTTAAATTTGTATCAGGGTTGGAATGCTTTGCAACAGCAAGTCTTTCAAGCCGGCATTGAACAAAAACCGGATGGTGCTTGGGGCAGCAAGTTTACGATCCCAGCCCGCGATCAAATTTTTGAGGACGTGATGCGGGTTGCAGGGCTAACAGACTCCATTGATATCCCCACCCTGTTCATCCAACCTGAAAAAGGGGTGAACCGCACAGATTGGCAACTCAAACCCTACAAAACTTACTTAAAAAACTTAAAGATTGACCCAGTTCCCGGTAATCATTGGCCGTTTTTGTTACAGCCTGAAGCGTTTAATCAAACGGTACAAACTTTTTTACAAGAGCAGAGACACCATCAATCGTCCTCGGAAACCCTTTGTGATATTTAATTTTCACGGAAAAAACATGACTAGCCGAAGGGGTAGGAGAATCTTGAGAGTGAGTGAAGAATCTCCTGACCCAATCCAACAAATTACTCCCTTCCCGCTCTAAGAATACCTATGCTGAGGGAGCTGGGGAAGCTGGGGGAGTGGAGAATAAGTAATCTTCTGGTGGGAAGGGAGTAAGACATTTCCACCCGCAAACAATTATTCTTCTACGGGATGAATTTCGCTCACCAGTTCATAGTAATCGGTGTCCGGTGCCTTAGCAAACAGCGGCGTCATCTCTTTTAAGATGGCCTGATAAGCCTCGTTTTGATTGGCTTCCATATCTCCCACATTCTCCCAAAAAATGACGGCAATGCCTTCGTCAGTTCCTGGTTTTTGCAGCAGGTAGGCTCCTTTAAAGCCTTCGGCGTAGGTAGAAACCGCTTTTTCATAGAGATGCTTAGCTTCTTCAAACTTTCCCGGTTTGAATTCTCCAATCGCCACGTAAGCAAACTTATGCCTTAGAAAATCTAGAAACTCTGACATATTATCCTCGTTGAACCACACCACAGTTAAGCATAGTAGGCGAACGACTGACTTGTTTCCAACCGCAACCAATATCCCGGCGGATCGTCATTGGCTGGACTGAATCGGGTTGTTCTCCAGATCGGGTTACCTAATCTGGAAACTCGCCAATATAAATTCCCAATGCTCTTGCCGTTTGCACCAAAAAATCATTGGGGTTGACTGGACATGGACTTTGGCGCAGAACGTCTGCTAAGGGAACATTCACGACTTCTCCTCTTTGCCAAGTCACCATTTGGTCATATTGTTCTTGAGCGACTAAATCAACGGCAGCCTTACCAAAGGCAGTGGCAACAATCCGGTCAATCGCCGAGGGCATACCCCCTCGTTGAACGTGCCCCAAAACCGTTACCTTAGTATCGATCTTACGGGGACTCCAGTGAGCCACTTGCTCTGCGATGTACTGACCAATCCCTCGCAGGCAGACTTGACCCAGAGAATCAGTATAGACACTGGTGGTTCCAGTTTCCGTTGTTACTCCCTCCGCCACGACAACAATGGCAAATCGCCGTCCCCACTTATCCCGCAATTCATCAATTTTCTGGCAAAGATTGGCGATGGAGTAAGGGATTTCTGGAATTAAAATTACATCGGCACCACCCGCAATACCTGCATGTAGCGCTAAATGCCCCGCTGCACGTCCCATCACCTCAACCACCATCACCCGGTCATGACTGGCTGCGGTGTAAGTGAGACGGTTCAAGGCGTCAGTAATCGTATTAACCGCCGTGTCAAACCCGATGGAGCGTTCTGTTAATGCCAAATCATTATCAATGGTCTTGGGAATCCCGACTAGATTCCAGTTTCCCTGGCGGGCTAAATCGCGGAGAATGGCGAGGCTGCCATCCCCACCAATGGCAATTAAAGCATTAAGCCCTAACGCCCGATAACCCGCAATGATCTCATCCGTATGCTCTAAGGTATCTCCTCGGTTAATACTGCCTAAGATGGTTCCCCCCATACCGAGTAAGGGATCGATACCATGCAAATCCAAGCCATGAAGATTCAGAACACTCGCTTTGCGTTCGAGTAAGCCTTCAGTGGCGTAAGGAATACCTAATACTTCCCAACCATAAGTCAGAGTGGCATGGTTGACGACCGCCCGAATGACTGCATTCAATCCAGGACAATCGCCACCACTTGTGAGAATACCAATCCGTTTGCGCGTTTCCATAGGTTTGAAAATGAGTTTGGAGTTTGTGCCGTCAACCGGAAGAGTGGGAGGCTTCGTAACCGCGTTTCCAGTCCGGTTGATAGCTCTGAATCGCCTTCATGTACTGCACCCTCTCAAACGCACTGGAGTCCGGGCAATTACGCTGGCTCATACTCCCGCGTAGCTGCTGTACCGACTCATATTCGTGTTCTTCCATCCACTGGCGCATCCCCTGTTCGATTTCCGATATACTCTCAATGCCATGGCGCAGGAGTACGCTCACGAGCATGGTGACACTCGCACCCGCCATCAACATTTTTAATACGTCGGGGGCTTTGTGAATACCGCTGGTTGCCGCTAAGTCAGCCGCAATCCGTCCATACAGAATGGCAATCCAATGCAATGGCAGACGCATAGCTTGTGGGGTACTGAGCAGCACATTGGATTGCACTTCCAGCGCTTCGATGTCAATATCGGGTTGGTAAAATCGATTGAATAATACCAAGCCATTCGCACCTGCGTCGGTTAAACGCTTCGCCATATTTGCCATGTTGCTGAAGAACGGACTAAGTTTGATGGCGACAGGAATATTGACTTCAGACTTCACAGCTTGAAGAATATCAATATAGTTCTGCTCAACTTCAGCGCCCGTCATGTCCATATTCGTAGGAATGTAATAGACATTTAATTCCATCGCATCAGCTCCTGCCTGCTCGATTTGCTGGGCGTAGTGAGTCCAACCACCCAGGGTTGAACCATTGAGACTGGCGATGATGGGAATGTCCACCATCTCCTTGGCTTTACGAATATGATTCAGATATTCGTCTGACCCCACATGGAAAATTTGGGGTTCTGGGAAATAAGTCAGGGCTTCGGCAAAGCTTTCTGTGCCGTAGGTAAGATGATGATGCAACTCTAACTGCTCTTGCCGTAACTGCTCCTCAAAAAACGAATGCAGCACAACCGCCGCCGCCCCAACGTCTTCCATCTGTTTGATCGGGCCGATATCTTCCGTTAAAGGTGCGGCTGCACCCACGACTAAGGGCGATCGCAGTGTTAATCCCAGATAAGTTGTAGTTAAATCCATTGTGTTTCTCCTTTTATTTTGGATCAGGGATGCCTAGAATCTGCTGGCGATGAACTCCTTCGTGAGTCGAGCGATGTCCTTTTTTTATGGAAGTCTGATTAGGGAATTCTCGAAGTGATTGGATAGATATCCGTCAAAACACCTCGAATTTTCCCAGCGATTAAAGGGGATAGGGTAAGCAAGACTAAACCAATGGGCATTAATCCACCTTGAAGTAAGTTGTAGTCAGCGGCAATTTGCTCCCAAGAATAGGCTAAGATAAAACGCCCCAATACAATCTCAAAGACCACGGTTAGCAGCAGCCACAGCACTCCAACCCCTAGTAGTTGCGAGATACGTGAAGCCTGAAGCCATCGCACAAACAGGGTTGCAATCGCCAAAACTAAGATCGACCCTGTAATAAATGAAATTTGATGTGCCCGAAGATCGCCGAAGGATGGCACTAGCCATAGGATGCGAATCGTTCCATTCAGGGACTCGGCAATGATAAAAACTAGCCAAACAATAATGCTTTTTAGAAATATCATTTTAACTCCTTAAGGCCATTAGCCGACGATCACTCGTTTTTTTTGCTTCAAAATCTTGAGCCATTCAAACCATAAAATGCTGACAATTCCTGCCCCTAAACAGATGGCTAAGTCAATTAGATGTAGGGTGGAAAAGCGGAAGAGATGGCGTAAAAAAGGTAAGTACAGTACTACGCCGAGAAAGATGAGTGCACCCCATAATACCCACCACAAAGCTGTATTGGGTGCTCGTAATGTAGCCCTAATGGTGCGCGACCAAGAGCGGTTGGTTAAAATTAGGCTGAGGTTAGCAATAATGAGGGTGGTAAAGGTGAGAGCGCGGGCGTCTAGTTCGCCTTGAGCTCGATACAAAGCGGTAACAAAAACGATTACAAGCACTAGCAATATTCCTGCCCCTTGTAGTAGCGCGACACTCAACATTTGCTGGCTAAAGAGGGGTTCTTTAGGGTTGCGGGGTGGACGGTTCATTACATTGGCTTCTTCAGGTTCGGCTTCAAAGACGACTGAACAAGCTGGGTCGATAATGAGGTGAAGAAAGGCAATGTGAATGGGGAGTAATACCAACGGCCATTTGAACAGGACTGGGATGAGCGACATCCCTGCAATGGGTACATGGACGGCTAGGGTATAAGCCATTGCTTTTTTGAGATTGTCGAAGATGCGGCGACCGAGTCTGACAGCATGGACAATTGAGGAGAAGTCATCGTCGAGTAACACAAGGTCTGCGGCTTCGCGAGCGACATCAGTACCGCGTCCTCCCATTGCAATGCCGATGTGGGCTGATTTTAAGACGGGTGCGTCATTGACGCCATCGCCGGTCATGGCAACAATTTCACCGTTGTTTTTCAACGCATTGACAATCCGCAGCTTTTGCTCGGGTACTACTCGTGCAAAGATATTGACGTGCTTTATCCGTCGCTGCAACTCGGCGTCATCCATTTGGTCGAGTTCAGTGCCGGTCATGATTCCATCGGTGGAGACGAGTCCGATTTGGCGAGCAATGTTTTGGGCTGTACCGGGATAGTCGCCGGTAATCATCACCACCTGAATACCAGCGGTGTAGCATTCTTGAATGGCACTCTTCACGGTGGGACGGACTGGATCGGCGAGTCCCACGAGTCCGATAAACTCAAACTGGAAGTCATGTTGCTCAACGGGGAGCGCTGTTTGTTGGAAGTAGGCTTGGGCAACGCCTAGGATACGCAAGCCTTCACTCGCCATTGCGCTGATTTGTTGAGATAGCGCTTGTAGCTGAGTTGCATCGAAATGACACAAATCTGCGATCGCTTCGGGTGCTCCTTTGGCGGCAATGATGTAGTTTTCACCATCGGGGGACTGCCAAACATGAGACATGGCGAGTAAGTGAGGCGACAGAGGATATTCTCGGATTAACGTCCAGTCATCATGTAAGTGTTCGGTATCCGCTAGGTAGTGTTCACCCAGTTGCTTGAATGCCTTTTCCATCGGGTCGAACGGGTCTCTATGACTCGCCAGGATGCTAAACTCGATGAGCTGATGGAAGGTTTCTGGGATCGGTTCGCGCTCGTGCAGGTTCAAGTCGTAAACCTCACCTTGGGCGAACATCTGGCTGACAGACATTTGGTTAAAGGTGAGTGTACCT
Organism: Stenomitos sp.; assembly: GCA_036704025.1. GTDB lineage: Bacteria > Cyanobacteriota > Cyanobacteriia > Cyanobacteriales > Coleofasciculaceae > Allocoleopsis. Next base: position 5,712 of record DATNQL010000539.1, on the reverse strand, counting down.
GTCTTATCCACACACAAAACCGTAGCTGAGCCTAGGGTTTCAACCGCTGGCATTCGACGAGCCAACACTCGATTTTGTGAAATCCGCCATGCGCCCAAAGCTAGGAAGATGGTCACGACAACCGGAAATTCATTGGGTAAAATTGCCATTGCTAAGGCAAGAGCGGCTAAAAACCCATTTAACCAATCCCCTCTAGACAATCCATAGATAATCCCAACAATCACACAAATGGAGATGGCAATAATTGCCAGCCTACCGACCAGTTGCCCCGTTTCTTTTTGTAATAAGGTTTGTTCGGGTTGGATGGTTTGTAACGCTTTGCCGATCTTGCCAATTTCAGTACGGATACCTGTGGTTTGAACTTCGGCAATTCCCTGTCCGGTAACCACCAATGTTCCGGAGTAGACAAAGGGTAAGTCATCACCACCAGGACGAACCGATTTGAGATTTTGGATTTTAGATTTTAGATGATTAAAGGGTTCATTGGTTTGAAAAGGTGAATGTTGATCAGTGGCTTCTGATACCCCATCCAGAGAAACCTTGCGGGCGGGAACGGATTCGCCGGTTAATAAGGACTCGTCAGCCGTTAGGTTAGTACAAGATAGGACTATGGCATCAGCCGGAACGCGATCGCCTTCAGCCAATACTATAACGTCGCCCCGCACCACCTCCCGCCCCGCGATCCGTTTTTGTTGCCCATCTCGAATCACTAAAGCGCGGGGACTTGATAAGTCTCGTAAGGCTTCTAAGGCGCGTTCGGTTTTCTGCTCCTGATAGAGGGTAATGCCCATGATGAAGAAGACGAAGCCGAGTAAAATTAGCGCGTCTTGTACCTCCCCTAAAAATAGGTAAATCGCGCCACAAGCAACCAGCAGTAAGAAGATTGGCTCTTGTACGACTTCATGGGCGATCGCTAAAATACTCCGTTGTTTGCTAGAGGGCAATTCGTTATAGCCTTCCTGCTTCAACCGACTGACTGCTTCCGATTCCGATAAACCAGCGATCTCGTGGAGGTCGAATAGATGAACCATGATGTCATCTCCTAACGGATTGGGCTGCTTGTAGTAATCACCTTGCCAAACAATTTGCCCTAATTTAAGCCTGAAACGACTGCATTTTAGAGGTTGGGTTGAGTCCAAAATCCCAACTCTAAACCTTCACTCTTCACTCAAACCATTCTGACCTCGAAAACCCGTGATAATCCGGCTACCATCTTTTAGAATGTGAATTTCCATCTGATCACTGGCCCAGTTCAGTTTGTCTTCCAAGGCGGGATTGAACACATGAACCCGCTGATTGCGCGATGATACGAGGGAATCTGGGGAATGGATGGCTAAGGATTCTACATAAGAGCCATCGACTAAGATATCTAACTGTTCAAGCAACTCGGAAGCGCCCAAGGGTGCCCGTTCAGAACGCAATTCTTCTAAGGTAAATCCTGTAAAAGACATGATGTTAAACCCAGCCATTTTTAAGCGCTTGGCGAGTTGCACCAGTGCTGGAGCTTGCCAAAAGGGTTCTCCGCCGGAAAAGGTGACGCCTTGGTTATGGGGATTGCTCAAAATTTGAGTGGCTAAGTCTTCAATGGCAATCAATTTGTTCGTCTCAAATGACCAAGATTCTGGGTTAAAACATCCGGGACACTCTCGCTTACACCCCTGTACCCAAACGACGGCACGACAGCCAGGACCATTCACTTCTGATTCGTCAACGTAGCCCATGATATTCAAATATCCTGGGGGAATTTCTTCGAGTTCTGGGGGTCGAACGTTGGTTTGGTTTTTCATGGCTCTGTTAGGTTTTTTTAACGCCGAGGAACGCTGAGGAACGCGCAAAGGTACGCAGAGTTTTTGGGGCGAGAGGTTAAGGTTGAGGGAGGTGAGAGACGGAGTTAGAACCTATCTGAAAGGGGGTTGTGAAATGTAGATGCATCCTGATGTAAACCGATGGCAAGATTGTGAGGTTGAGAGCTTTTCAGATAGGTTCATGGGGACAGAAGATTAATGGGTGGTAGATGGCATCCCATCCTCTGTATTAGCCGTGTTACTGGGTGAATGACCGTTGTGTTTTTCTAAATGACGTGCCGCCATATATTGATAGAGTTGCCAACGGGTATTCACATCCTCCTGGGCTTCTTGCAGGAAGCGTTTTGCCTCTGCGGGTTTGCTCCGGGTGAGCATCTTGAAGCGGTTTTCCGCATACATGTACTGTTCCACTGGCAGTTTGGGCGAACGGCTGTCGAGAATTAAGGGATTTTCTCCGTGTTCTGTCCGCGTTGGGTTATAGCGGTACAGTAACCAGCGTCCGGACTCTACCGCCGCTTTTTGTTGCTGCATGGCGGTTGCCATGTTGATGCCGTGAGCAATGCAGTGGGAGTAGGCAATAATTAGGGATGGGCCATTGTAGGCTTCAGCTTCAAGGAATGCCTTGAGTGTATGTTCGTCTCGTGCCCCCATGGCTACACAAGCCACGTAGACATTGCCGTAAGTCATTGCCATTAACCCTAAGTCTTTCTTCGGTGCGGGTTTTCCACCTGCGGCAAATTTAGCCACCGCACCTCGTGGGGTGGATTTGGACATTTGTCCACCGGTGTTGGAATAGACTTCGGTGTCGAGGACAAGGATATTGACATTCCGTCCACTGGCGAGGACGTGGTCGAGTCCACCGTAACCAATATCGTAAGCCCAACCGTCACCACCGATAATCCAAACGCTCTTCTTGACGAGGTAATCAGCTAGGGATTGGAGATTTTGGATTTTGGATTGTAGGGGCGAAGCATTCGGATTAGTATTTGTGGGGAGAACTGAAGATTTATCGCCCGAATGCTTCGCCCTTACGTCTAGTTCCGAGGCGAGGAGTTGCTCTAGGCGTTGCTTCAGAGAGGAAATGCGATCGCGTTGTTCCCAAATATCCGCCTCGTCTTTTTGCTCGGCATTCAGGATACTATCGGTGAGTTCCTCTCCCACAGCCGTGCGGAGTTCGTGCAGTAACTCAGCGGCATAATGGGCTTGTTTGTCAACCGAAACCCGGAAGCCAAGTCCGAATTCAGCGTTATCTTCAAATAGGGAGTTTGCCCAAGCCGGTCCCCGTCCTTCGCTGTTGTGCGTCCAAGGCGTTGTGGGCAGGTTACCGCCGTAAATGGAAGAGCAACCCGTAGCATTGGCAACTAACATGCGATCGCCAAATAACTGACTCACCAACTTCAGATATGGCGTTTCGCCACAACCGCCACAAGCACCAGAGAACTCAAACAAGGGTTCCTGCATCTGCTGCTGAGCAATCTTATTCAGCTTCAGGTGTCGTCGGTCTGGATTGGGTAGACTTAAGAAGAAGTCCCAGTTCTCCCGTTCCGGTTCCCGCAGGGGTAGCTGTGGCTCCATGTTAATGGCTTTTCGGCGCGGTTCGGATTTATTCTTCGCGGGACAGACATCCACACAGAGACTACAACCCGTGCAATCTTCTGGTGCCACTTGGATCGTGAATTTTAACCCCTTCCAATCATGGTCTTTGGCATTGGCACTCTTAAAGGTTTCAGGTGCAACTTCGAGTTGGGATGACTCGTAAACCTTACTACGAATCACGGCGTGAGGACACACCATCACACACTTACCACACTGAACGCACGCATTAGGGTCCCACACCGGAATTTCTTGGGCAATGTTCCGTTTCTCCCATTTTGTGGTACCACAAGGGTACGTTCCATCCACGGGCAGAGCACTCACGGGTAACTCATCGCCTTCGCGGGCAATCATTTTACCCAGAACATCTCGCACGAAGGCGGGGGCGGTATCGGGTATAGCAGGTTTCAGTTCCTTGGCGGTTTCGTCAACGCGATCAGGAACAGTCACTTCATACAGATGTTCCAGGGTGGCATCCACCGCTTTGATGTTCATTTGGACGATGTCTTCGCCCTTCTTGCCGTAACTCTTGCGAATGGATTTCTTAATTTGTTCAATGGCTTCTTCCCGTGGCAAAACTCCGGACACGGCGAAGAAGCAAACTTGCATTACGGTATTAATCCGTCCCCCCATCCCCGCCTCACGGGCAACTTGGTAGGCGTTAATCACATAAAACTTGAGCTGCTTCTCAATGATTTGCGCTTGCACCAGTCGCGGCAGTTGGTGCCAAACCTCCTCGGTACTGTAGGGGGAATTGAGTAAGAAGGTACCGCCGGGAACGATGTCTTTGAGCAGTGGGAAACTATCTAGGAATTCCCATTTGTGACACGCGACAAAGTTGGCTTTGCTGATTAAATAGGTAGAACGGATGGGCTGTGGTCCAAAACGTAGGTGGGAGACAGTAACAGAACCAGATTTTTTGGAGTCGTAGACGAAGTAACCTTGAGCGTAATTGTCGGTTTCTTCACCAATAATTTTGATCGAGTTCTTGTTCGCGCCGACGGTACCATCGGAACCTAAGCCGTAGAAGATGGATCGGACGACGTTGTCGGGTTCGATGGAGAAGTCTGGGTCATAATCCAGGCTAGTGTGGGTAACATCATCATTAATACCCACCGTAAAATGATTCTTCGGCGATCTCTCCTTGCCCCCCTTAAAAAGGGGGGAGTCAGATGTTGCTTGCGCTTGTTGCTCTCTGGGGGTAGTAGCGAGATTGTCAAAGACGGCTTTAATCATCGCTGGGGTGAATTCTTTGGACGATAAGCCGTAACGTCCACCCACAAAGGTTTTGAGATTTTGGATTTTGGATTTTAGCTCGGTGTCCGAACCAAAGTTAGTTTCTTGGATGGCGGTGAGGATATCTATATAGAGGGGTTCACCCGCACTACCCGGTTCTTTGGTGCGATCGAGGACGGCGATACTCTTCGTGGTTGCCGGTAAGGCTTCGATCAACCGTTTGGCATCAAACGGACGGTACAGACGAACTTTGACAACACCGACTTTCTCACCACGCGCATTCAGGTAATCCACAACTTCGTGGACGGGATCGCAACCGGAACCCATGAGGATGATTACCCGTTCTGCATTGGGATCGCCGTGATATTCAAAGAGATGGTATTGCCGCCCTGTCAACTGAGCAAATTCGTCCATCACCTTTTGGGTGATGCCGACACAAGCGTCGTAGTAGGGATTTACCGTTTCCCGTGCTTGGAAGTAAACATCGGGGTTTTGTGCCGTACCGCGAATCACCGGGCGATCGGGAGTGAGGGCGCGGGAACGGTGGGCGAATACGAGTTCATCAGGAATCAGCGATCGCAAATCTTCATCCGTCAACAATTCCACTTTCTGCACTTCGTGGGAGGTGCGGAACCCATCGAAGAAATGCATGAAGGGAATCCGCGATTCTAAACTGGCTCTTGCGGCAATCAGAGCAAAGTCATGAGCTTCTTGCACGGATGCAGAACACAATAGGGCAAATCCTGTACTTCGTGCCGCCATTACGTCGCTGTGATCCCCAAAAATCGAGAGTCCTTGAGCGGCTAGCGATCGCGCAGCGACGTGAAATACCGTTGGCGTCAGTTCCCCGGCAATTTTGTACATGTTGGGGAGCATCAACAACAACCCTTGTGAGGCGGTAAAGGTAGTTGTTAGAGAACCCGTTTGCAATGCTCCATGTACAGCACCTGCCACCCCTCCTTCACTTTGCATTTCCACCACGGAGGGAACAGTACCCCAAATATTGGGTTTCCCTTCTGTCACCCAAGCATCCGCCCACTCTCCCATCGGCGAGGACGGTGTAATCGGATAAATAGCA
>DATNQL010000538.1:0-1972 GCA_036704025.1 Stenomitos sp. | reverse complement strand
GAGAGCGAAATGGATATTCCGTGCGATAGAGAGTCTTAGTTGTTCTGGCGGAGGAGCCGGTTCTGGGGGAGTGGGTGGTACTTGTGCTGTCGTACAGGGGGGAATCACACCAGAGGGGGCATCGGGTTGTGCTGTGCTAGTCCCATCCGCCGCGAGCACCCTGGCATTGAGCGCCGGTTCAGAGGTGCCGTACTGGGGATGAGTTGCGATCGCGCTGACTGTTTCTCCAGGCTGTAAATTATCGAGCGTGACGCTAAAATCCCCTTGTGCATCTGTAGTTACACTCGTGAGAGGTTCACTTAACGGCCCATAGGGAATCGTCGTATTTTCCCGAACTCGATACAGTTCAACCGTTGAACCCGGATCAGCCTTGCCCAACAGCTTTACTTCTCTTCCCAACACAAAAAACTCCGAACTGAGAAACTGCGGCGCATTAATCGCTGAGTTACCCGTTTCTTCGCGTCGGTTGGGGGAATTGCGGAGGGGGTTGGGGCCATCCCCGCGTTGAAAATGGATCGGGTTAACATTCTGTTGGGTGTTGAGGTCAATGCTCAACCCTTCGAGTTGGGCAAAGCGATTGTTCTCAATCATATTGCGCGATGAGGAGCGATTCTGCTGGACATCGTTTTTGGGATAACCCGTCACCACCACACCCGGCCCGGATTGATAACGAATTTGATTATCCATCACCTGGTGATTATTGCCCATCAGGTAAACAGCCGCCTGACGCAAGCGTCTGCCGTTCGAGGTGATTTGGTTATTGCGAATTTGTACAGCACCGTTGGGTTTAAACAAATACACCCCACTGCCATCATTGCCACAAATTAAATTGCCTGTAATTTGTGACTGGTCAATCTCTCCTTCGAGGCGAATGGCATCGGGCATTCCCGCTAGCCCATTACCCACGATAATGTTTTCTGTGACCAGCATATTCTCGGCTTGAGCGCCGGTAATGATGCCACTGCCCTGATGGTTGGCAATGCGGTTGCGCCGGATTATAGTCCCTTGACTATTAAAGACATACAAGCCAAAGGCCGATAATGGATTGGGCATTTGCTCATTGGGTGGGATACCCAACCAATTGAGCTCAATCGCGACATTCTTTGGTGGCTGGGATTCACTGGGTTTGGAGTTGGGTTGAGGACTCCTCAAATCCAAACTAGATGTAGGTGGCTGGAGCGTGACATCGGGAAATGCAGGACTTCGCTCGATCACAATATCTCCCGGTGGTGTGTTGAGTGTCGCCCCACCCCACTTGCCAAAACCGTAGATACTTAAACCCCGCACGGTGATGTTATCGGCGACAATGGTGAGTCCCCGTAAGACTTCTTGGTTGGGTGCGGGTGCTAAAGCCACCACAGGAATGGGGATTTCAATTTCTGCCGTTGCCGAACGGGTTGCATCATAACCCGGTTGGGTTGTGCCATCCACCACCAACCCCGGATTGGCTAGGGCTGGTAATAGTGTCGTGAGGTAAATGGTGGTTTGGTCTGGGGGTAAATTAAATTCAATGCGGGAGGGTGTATTAGCGTCGAGGGGTCGAACTTGGGCTTTTTCCGCCTGACTCAACTGTTCGAGATTAAGCTGACCATTGACAATAGCGATCGCCTCCCGCAAGGTTAAGCTATTGTCTGGCTGAATCAGACCATCCTGATTACTATTCACCACCACAGATACAGAATGGGTCGGTTGGGCTGTAGCGCGCAGTGGCACGACTAAAACGCTCAGCAGGAGCAGGTCAAAACTCAAAAATAACCACGCCAAAGGCTGGTTGTTGCGCTTTCTTTTGACCCGAGAAAGACAAATTGGGCTACCTTCTGCCTTCTGCCTTCCTTCTTCTGCCTTGTTTAAGTTTGACGGTTGACGGTTGACGCCCCGCCCGATCAAAAATTCCAATAAGTTATATTGCACTCCTAACTATTCACTCCTCACTCGTGGTATTAGAAGGGCGGCTCGATTGCGTCCCTGGGGT
>DATNQL010000537.1:0-1979 GCA_036704025.1 Stenomitos sp. | reverse complement strand
GTATGAGCGGGAGCATTTAACACGGTGGCTCCTTCGGGAGTGGCTGCGACTATAGTGGTTGAACCGCCACCATCTAGATTTAAAGCTGAATCCGCACCTAGCTCCAAAATAATTTTTGTCAGCTCTGCTAGGGTTGCTCCTTCGCTATAGAGCGGCTGCTTGCCATCGATCGCAATGAGCCAAAGTTTATCACCCGCCTTGTCCATCGCCACAGCAACACGCGGGTAGGGTCTGTTCCTGTCGTTTATGTCTGGATTCAATTTTACGGCATTGCCACGCTCCACTATGAGCTGATTACCGGCCACAGCATGAACGGTACCTTTAGGGCAGGCTTTACCTTGTAAGAGTTGAACGCTATCGCCTACTTGGCTCGTCATAAAGCACAATACGGGCCAATTTGACTCATGAGAGGAGTAACTCGCGCCATTCGAGATGGCTTGTCCGACTACATTAGCGCGATCGCCACGACGGGGATAGTAGTCCCAAGGTGTCACTTCACGAAAAGGATAGAAGAAGCTGGCATTGATGGCTAATTGCAGCTTGAACTCTTTGAGAAATTCTGATGTGGTTCGTGCGTTAATTTCGGTGGGGACTTTTGTCTGTTCCTGAGCAGGTGTTCCTGGGGTAACCAGTAATTTCACTCCAGGTGCTTTTAAGTCAATTGTGACAATATGAATCATCAACGGACGGGGTGTGGAGCGAACCTCGCGTCTGTAGACAATGCCTTGAAATAGCGATCGCTCTTGAGGAGTTCGGGGTGGGCGCTGGAAATGGAGCCACCCGTAGAGTATCAGGGGTAAAAGTAATAGTCCCGTTCCCCCTGCTAGCAACAATTGCTTTATGCCAATCTGGTATCGATGATTCATGGTTTGAAGGCTTTCACCGACTCAATTATGGCAAGCTCATCCCCACTTAATTTTGCGAATCAGGACTTGCGAAATCGCTCGTTCAAAGGTCAGAACTTAAATGGAGCTGATTTTAGCGGTTGTGATCTTCGGGGTTGTGATTTTAGTCACGCTCTGTTGCAGGGCGCTAATTTTGAGCGAGTTAAGACGGGGCAAACCCCTAGGCAGTTTATCCCTTCTGTGGTACATGCTGTAGTTATGGCTTTAATATCAGCAGATGCATTTAGCAAAATGATTTTCGGACTTTTGGGTCGAACCCCCGCAGAGGGAGGTTGGTCTTTTGTGATTGCTTTAGGTGTGAGTTTGGCGATTTCGGGGACATTTTCGGGGCTAAGAGTGATGATGCGCCCTAAGTCCCTCACAAGGCGTATAGCCACGATCATATCGGGTGCGGCGTCGGGGGCGTTGCTGGGTTTTTTTTATGCAGGTAGTACCACGGACAATAATGCCCAATTTGCGATCGCTGGGGCAGTATTGGGAGGCGTACTCATGGCGCTGATTTGTTGGAGGGTTCGCCACCCCCTCGTAGCTGTTGCGGTTGCGGCTGTGGGAGCTGTTGCTGGATATGGCTTTGCCTTCTTCACTGGAGCAACAGCGATCACCTATCTAAGTGTACAAAAGTTCGTTTGGGGCGTTTTTTGGGGGGCTTTATCCCTGGCTTACATCGGTTTAACCATGAATTCTCTGATCCTAATGGTTCGAGAAATTAGACAGGGGTGCGGGACATCTTTTAGAAGGGCGGACTTAACCCAGGCGAAGTTTGATAGAGCCATCCTGCCCAACACTGATTTTTCAGGTGCGGTCGGTTCTAAGCCTTTTGAGTATAGCTAATTCACGGTAGAGTTTTCGTCTCCTTGGGATTTAAGCATTGGTGGGAACCAGAAGATAACTATTCCCAGACATCAATGCAGCTTGGCGATTTTCCAAGAGTTTGATAACTCCATTCGATATGATTCTGGTTAGCTCGCCATTGCAGCTAGCCAGGTAATCTTCAGAAGAAATAGTGCCTTGAAAAAATGCCTGTGATCGCTCCCGCAAGCGTCGAATTTCATTAAAGCCGATATATTTGACAAC
>DATNQL010000536.1:0-2955 GCA_036704025.1 Stenomitos sp. | reverse complement strand
TACTCTCGGTCGAAATCAGTATGCCTGGTGGGCAAATATTCTGAATATTTTCTCAGAGAACATGCGGTATGAAATTGACGAATTTTGGGATTATATTACGCCGACACCGCCACTTCCCGATCATCGTTATGGAGAGGTATTGAGTGTTGAGATACCTGTTACACAACTTGTGAGCCGTGATAGTATTCCTATTGATTATGTTCTGACTCGATTACAGGAAATTACCGTCTTTAAAGTTCTAGATTTGCTGGGTAATCCCGAACTCATTACTCAGTACTATATGGAGCGAATTTTTTATTTTCCGATCAATCGCTTTGTCAATTGGGAGCGACTGGAAATTATTGGAACGGCTTTTGCTTATTGGTCACAACAAAAGGTTTGGTTACAAATTGACCATTTGGGTAGAGGACGACGACGATATACTCTCATTGCGAATGATATAACACCACTGATTAATAAGGCAACCTACAATTTAGCCGTGATGCTCAGTGGGTATCAAAGCCGTGTGGGACAAATCCATAGTCAGTTTCCGATTCGGACATTTCCATGTGATATTCAAAGTTTTACAGATACGGTTCAACAGGCGATTCTTGACCAAAATCAACTGGCTGTTTTAGTGAGTGGAGAACCGGGTACAGGTAAAACAGCCTGGACACAAGCCGTAGCGAAAGAAATTCTCATGCCCTTAGGGTTTGTCATTTTTATCTTAGATCATGATGCGGTAGAAAACTTTGTTCCACCCAATTACTTGGAGAGGATTTGTCTCATTATCAATGAGGCCGATAATTTGGCACAAAATCGAGCGAGTACAGCCGCACAATCCAGTAATAAGACGGAACATATTCTAAGTTTGTTGGATGGGACGTTGTATCAGAGTGTGATTGATGAATCGGGGATTCAGTGTCGGCAAAAATTAGTCGTTTTAATGACTTGTAATACTACAGAAAGACTTGATCCAGCCGTTTTAAGGAAGGGAAGGATTGATCTCATGAGTGAATTCACTCACCGATATGTATAAGCGCGGTCGAATCACCAATCGACAGTAAATTCTAGCGCTTTCCCCGATGCCTCTCTGCCTCTGACTATAAATGAATGGCATTTAGTTAAGCGAGATCGCCAGCCATCAGCCCTATCCGAAGTTGTAGGCTAATAAATAGACATAGATTTCTTTGCGTACCATCGTTGGAGTCTTGCTCCGTAATATGTCCAGGGAGCATCCCATTTTTGCAAATATCTTTTTTTGTCTCAGTACTATCTCCCTTGTCTTCCTTGTCCCCCTTGTCCCTTCTCAAAACTATGGGTGCAACGTTGGGATGCACCCATATGTCCATTCCCAATGTGGTCTTAACTAAGCGCCATTCGTCTATGACTAAAACGGAGGACGATAGCAATTCAACTATGCACCGTTTTGCTCACTCCGGCTATCCCTGGTTCCAAAACTTATGCCTTTGCACAGCTTAATAGAAGTGATTGCAGCGACGCTGCAATCACCCCAATAAGTGCGAGATCATCAGCATTTACCCGACCTCGTACCGCAATCATCTGTTTAGTGAGCAATGTAACGTTGCAAAATTGTTACTCACTTGCTGTTTCTACAGCCGTGGTCGATTCTGGGATGGGATTCGTGGATGAACCAAAGGCAACCCGTAAAAAAGGTGGAGCCAGAAAAGTTGTCAAAATTACCATGATAATAATTGACACCTCCAGGGGCTTATCCAAAATGCCGCTAGCTGATCCGATGCCAGCAAACACTAGACCCACCTCACCTCGCGGAATCATCCCAACCCCGATCGCCACTCGATTGATGCCGGGTTGTCCAAACACCGCCCAACCTGTGATCAGCTTGCCGATAATCGCCACCCCCATCAAAAAGACAGCAATCAATAGTCCCGCCCGATTCTCCGGTACCGTTGGGTTCAAAACACCGAGGTCGGCACGCGCTCCCACTGTCACAAAGAAGATGGGTACCAGTAAATCGGCGATCGGTTTGATCAATTCATCTAACTCGTTTCGGGCATCGGTTTCATCAAGTACCAAACCCGCAGCAAAGGCACCCAAAATTGCTTCGAGATGAATGGCGTTACCTAAAAATGCCATAAAGAAAGCGAAGATGAATGCCGGAATAACGATATTTCCACGGGTTTTGAGCTGATCCACGATCGCCACAAAACTTTTGTTAAAGACACCCCCCAACAAAATTGATCCAATCAAGAATGCTGTAGCGCTGACAATCAAGTAAATGACATTGGCGACATCAATCTCACCGGTTTTGGCTAAGCTGGCAACTACAGCCAGGACAATAATGCCGAGGACATCATCAATCACCGCCGCGCCAACAATGATTTGCCCTTCTTTGGATTTGAGTTGACCTAACTCTGACAACACTTTAGAGGTAATGCCGATACTCGTCGCCGTTAACGCGGCCCCCGCAAAAATCGCTGGAATGGCTGCTACATGAAAGAGCAGCATTAACCCTGCCGTGCCTGCCGCAAACGGTGCCGCGACTCCGACACAGGCGACAACCGTGGCTTGAATTCCCACTTCCTTCAGTTGCCGCAGATCGGATTCCAGTCCAATTTCAAACAGCAGAATAATCACGCCGATTTCAGCGAGAACCGAAATCACTTCACTTTGCGACTCAAAGATTCGGGTCAGCGCATCCGGTGTCAATTGATTCAATCCTTGCAGCGCTGTCATAATCACCGAGTCAGAGGCAGACAGCCCCCCTTCAGGAAAGATCACCAGGTGCAACGCCGAAACGCCGACAATCACACCGGCGACCAGTTCCCCCAGGACGGGCGGAAAATCCAATCGCCTAGCGACCTCTGCGCCGAACTTGCTGGCCAGATAAATCACCACCAGCGTCAGCAATACACCAGACAGAATAATGGGTGAATCCTCAGCAACAACGGTCGCCAGGAATGGTAGCGGAGCCATGGTAGCGGCTATCCCCCC
>DATNQL010000535.1:0-12751 GCA_036704025.1 Stenomitos sp. | reverse complement strand
GCTAACCATTCTGAGTTTATTGACCCAAAAGCGATAAATTGAAAAGGTATTAATTAGTATTAATATTTTATATTCTGCGCTTTATGAATATCAATAATATTGTGATGGTTATCATATTGATTTTCATTTTAAATATTTATTAATAGACCAAATATAATATAATTAAAACTCTATATCTTAAAACATCGTCTTCTTATTTAAAAGTGATATTCCTTGAACTCGTCCTGCAAAACTTCGGCCCCTACCTGGGCAAACAAGTTATCAATCTCCGTCCAGAAATTGATGAAACCACTCGTCCCATTATCCTGTTTGGCGGCATGAATGGCGGCGGCAAAACAACCCTCATGGACGCCATTCGCCTCGCCCTCTATGGTTCTCGCGCCCAATGTTCCACACGCGGCAATTTAAGCTATCCCGACTTCCTTACTCAGTCTGTCAACCGCAATACGCCACCCACAGAAAAAGCCCGAATTGAACTAGCCTTTGAAGTCATCCAAGACGATAGACCGACTACCTTAAGAGTGGTCAGATATTGGACAGCAGACCCCAAAGATGGCAAAGATACATTAGGTGTCCTCATTGATGAAGAATGGCCTGATAAAGCCCTCGCCAATACCTGGGACGAGTATATTGAAAACTTACTACCGTTAGGGATTTCCAACCTATTTCTCTTCGACGGGGAACAGGTCAAAGAACTTGCCGAACTCGAAACCCCACCCCCCATCGTCGTTGGAGCCATTCAATCCTTATTAGGCTTAGAATTAGCAGAACGTCTATCAACTGACTTAGATATTCTAGTTAGCCGCAAGCGCAGGGAAATCGCCAGCGCTAAAGACATCACAACTCTAGAAGAAATTGAACAAAAACTGCATCAACAAAAAGATGAATTAGAAGCTGCAACGCAAGAATTATCCGGCCTTAATGCCGAAGTACAACGTGCAGAAGAAAAGCAGCGCTTAGCTCAAGAAAAATTCATCTATGAAGGCGGTAAAATTGCTAGCGATCGCAACCTACTCCAAAGCCAATACAAAGACCTAACCGCAGAGGCAGACGACACTCGTCAAGCAATGAGAGAATTAGCGGCGGGTGCCTTGCCCTTAACCCTAATTTCACCCCTCCTTACTCAAGCTCAATCCCAAGCCGAAACAGAAAGCCGTATTACTCAGCGGCAAATGGCTCAGGATGTCTTAAAAGAGCGCGATCAACGCCTATTAGATTATATTACCCAATTAAAATTAAACGCCAAAACAAGAGAAAAAATTAAAACTTTCCTAGATGGAGAAAATCAAGAACTTGAACAAGAAATTGCTGCGAACAAAGAACCCTGGCTACTTGCTGATAGTGAAGCTATAACTCAACTAGAGAATCTCCTCAAACATGACCTAAAATACAGCCAATATAAAGCCACTAAAAAACAGGAAAAACTCAAAGAACTCGAAACCGAAATTGATTTTTTAGACAGACAAATTGCTACGGCTGCATCGCCTGAAGCTTACGAACAATTGAAAAATGCCGTTAAAGAGGCACAAAACGAAGTTGCAAAAGCCAAAGCCGCTTATGAAAGTGTGAATCGCCGCTGTGAGGAATTAAAACGTGCGATCACAAAAACCAAACAAGACTTAGAAGCCTATGCAGAGGACAATATCAAGCTGAGAAATAATCAACATATCATCACCTCTGCCGCCAAAGTCCAAGCGACACTCAAAGTCTTTAAGGAGCGATTAACTCTCAAAAAACTAAATAAATTAGAAATAGAAGTAACAGAGTGTTTCCGCTATCTCCTGCACAAATCTGACTTAGTCCATCGGGTTGCCATTGATACAGCTAGCTTTAGCCTTTCCCTGTACGACCTCTCCGGACAACCCGTTCCCAAACATCGCCTTTCAGCAGGGGAAAAACAGCTACTTGCGATCGCATTTCTCTGGGGACTTGCCCGCGTCTCCGGACGCCACCTCCCCATCGCGATCGACACTCCCCTCGGACGCCTCGACTCCTCCCACCGCATCAACCTGATTGATCGCTACTTCCCCGCCGCCTCCCATCAGGTGATTCTCCTGTCCACCGACACCGAAATCGGAAAAACCGAAGTCGAACGCCTGAGAGAAGCAGACGCGATCGCACGGGAGTATCTCTTGCAATACGACCCCACCAAGCGCCAAACCAGCGCCGAGTTGGGTTACTTTTGGTCAGCAGATTAAAGGAAGCGAATCAACATCCCTGTTTATCACTGAGTCGATCGCCCCAAATACAACCTAATAAATTCTTCCGCCGCATCTGGATCAATCTTCTCAAGCGCATCCCGAATCTCAAGCACCGCATCCGCCGCTGGGTCTGCCATCTCATTGACCCAACGGTGAACGTTCCCCCGCCGAGTTCCCATCGTCACGGCTAACCGATTTTGGCTAATGCCATAAGTTTCTAATACCTGCTTGAGGGCTTGCCCTGCTTTTCCCATGCCTCAGATTGTGTCAAAACCTGATGACGAAGTAAATGTCTCTTATAGGTGACGCAAGATGTAGAATAGAGTTGTCTCTTATATGAGACTCAGGAACAATCAAAAACCAGGTAAACCCAATGGCAGAATTTCTACTCAACACCAACGAAACCCCAACGCCACCTAACTCTGACGACATTCCCACACAACCGCGTCGAAAACGAGAACGCATTAAAATGATCGTCATTGGCTCACCAAAAGCCGTTAACAGCGTAATTCGCAAGCAATATGTTCTCGGCTTCGCCAATGTGACAGAATGGAGTCCCCTGCAACCTACCTCCAATTCAGACGAGGTGATGAGTGTATTGAGGCGACAAATTTTGATCGATTGACATCTGTATCATCAAAAAACCTCAGTCATTCACAGAACACTTTAAAATTTTTACCTATATACCAAGGGGTAACAGCAACTACATATACCCCTTGGCCATTCATCTTCCCCGTCTAGCTGCCAAAAAAACAATTAATTCAATGCCCAACTATGGTTGAGCCTGGTTATTGTTGGTAAGAGGTAACCGATTTGATTTGGCATTTGCAATTGCTCATAGCAAAGCTAAGCTTACCTAAGCAGATTTGAGATACGAGGATTAACGAGTCAAAAAGTTTCACTTTAACAAGATTACCCATTATCCTAGAAACTCTATCAAATCTTATTTCCATCGTATGTCCGAACGGGGTTTACAAAGAGTAATCGATCGCATTGCAGGCACTCTCGCAAGAGATTTCTTAGTGCAAACAACCGTAAACAATCTAAGGGAGGTTCTTAACGTTGATCGCGTAGTCTTGTATTACTTTTATGATGAGTGGGAAGGACGAGTGACTATTGAGTCTTTAAGTTCTGAAAAGTTTTCGATCCTCGGCTCCACCGGCCCCGACCAGTGCTTTAATGACGAATATGCCCAAATGTACCGAGAAGGACGGGTAAAAGCGATCGCAGATATTGAAACAGAACCTATCCATCCTTGCCACCGCGATTTCCTCCGAACAATGCAGATTCGGGCTAATTTAGCCGTGCCTGTTTTGCAGGGCGAAAAGCTATGGGGATTGCTGATTGCTCATCACTGTCAAGATGTTCATTCTTGGTCACGATCCGATATGAGTGCAATGCAAAAAGCCGCAGAAACATTAGCGATGACTTCTGCAATTCAACAGAGTTAATACTAACAAGTCATTGATCAACTAAACATTAATGACCTGTAGGGTGAGTGAGGCGCATACTGTTCAGCAATTTCTCTCCAATTGTGCAACTTTCTGCGCCGTAACGCACCTTAACTGAGCTTAATTTATGGCTGATTTATGGCTGCACCTGAGTACCATGACTGCGAGGGTCATCTTGACTGGTTTTTGTTGCAGCTACAGGAGCATCAAAAGCAGATACCTGTCCATTAGCTTGAGTATAAGGTAGAGGAAGAGCCGCCACTAAAGCCTCTAAGTTAGCATCCATAATACTCCGAGGTTGTTCCCCAATAGCCTGAGCGATCGCTTTTCCATCTTCCCCAAAAAATACAAAATGAGGAATACCATCGACCCGATAAGTGAGGATTTCGGGTAACCACTTGCTGTTATCCACATTCAACATCACAAAATTAACAGCATTCCCATATTTATCCTTAAGTTCGCCCAAATCATCCGCCATCGCCTGACAACTGGTACACCAGTTAGCATAGAACTCCATGACGGTTGGCTTGCCATTGCTCAGTGCCACTTCTAAGGGAGTCGATGCCTCCGCTTGGGCGTCGAGGGACGTTGCACCCGTTTGGGTTTGCGTCCCCAAAAATAGGGCAATACCGAGGGCGAAGGCAACCAGCGTAATCAAAAAATTTCTCAGGCGTTGACCTACAGTGGTTTCCACCGCCTGGGGGGGGGTTGGTGCAGAGTCCGGTGTATTCGTAGCCATGCTGAACTGAGCTGATAAATTGTTACATTTCACACACACACTTTAACAAGACGATGAAGAAACGGGTAACACTAACCTTTCCCAAACGCACCGTTCACATGCCAGTGACTTACCGATTAGCAAAGGATTTTAATGTAGCGGCCAATATCATCCGCGCTCAAGTGGCACCCAATCAAATCGGGACGTTAGTTGTGGAATTATTAGGGGATATTGATGAGATAGATGCAGCAATTGAGTGGATGCGATCGCAAGACATCAATGTTTCCCTACTAGGACGCGAAATTTTGATTGATGAAGACAGTTGTGTCGATTGCGGCTTATGTACCGGTGTCTGTCCCACCCAAGCACTAACCCTTGACCCCGTGACATTTAAACTCAACTTTACGCGATCGCGTTGCATTGTCTGCGAACAATGTATTCCCACCTGTCCGGTTCAAGCTATTTCTACAAATCTTTAATCAGGCCGGAACCTCACTCAAGGGTAGATTCGGGTTTCGAGTCACTGATCCACTCTCCAAGAGATCACAGCTACCATGTTCTCAAGTTCTTGCCACCAATCTCATGGTTTTCTCCATTTTTCAGGGGCAAGCGACAATCCGATCGTGTAGCCTATTCACCGACAATGGGTATGATCATATTTTGCAGTGAAAAGAGTGATGGGTCAAACCCCACATTCTCATACAGCAACTCAACCGATACCCAGAAACAGGTGATCATTCATGCATCAGCACGAAGGCTTAACGATTGTTGTTGTTGTTATTTAACAGCGGTCGCACAATTAAAAAGCCTGTGCCAAAAGCTGTTAATACAATCAGTAAAATGGCAACCAATAACATCCACCCACTGACATCAGAGAACCCCTCTGAAGGGGAAGTGCGGCGGGGACGCTCTTCTTGTTCAATTACCATCGTCTCTCGGTAAGGGGTGGGAAGCGGTTCAGGTGGCTGAGGAGGTGGTGCAAATTCCTCTGGGATACTGGTGGCTCTAGGAGGCGGCGGAGGCGGTGCAACGGGGCGGGGTTCAGGTGGCTTCGGGGGCTGAGGTCGAGGAATCTCTACCTCATGCACAGACCCAAAAGAGGCCACAATCTGCTGGAGATGCTGAGCGGACTGAACCACTTTTTCAACTTGTTGTCGCAGTTGTTGATTTTGCTGAACTAACTGTTGATTTTGAGATTTTAGAGATTCTACTGTCTCCCTTGCATCTTGCAACTCAGCCGCCAGTTCTCGATAGACTGAAATAGGAACCGATGGGCTGTATGGATTGGAGTTTTTTTGGCTGTAACGGTCAGTTGGGGGGGTTTGCATGGAAGGATTAATCTAAAAATGACAGGTTATGGGTATCGCAAACTTCTGTAAGGTCACAATAGTGGAATTATGAGTCCAAGCTCAGCAATTTTTTCAGAAATTGACCATCTATTCAACCTTATTCGTGCACCCCGTTCAATTTTGAGGTCTAGGAGCGCAACAACGGAAAAAAGTGGCCCACTGGCCCTGTTCCCTGACCGATGTCTAAGGCATAGTGTAATGCCGTTGTGACATAATCCTTAGCGCATCGCACCGCAGACAAAAGGTCTTTCCCTTGTGCTAGATTGGCGGCGATCGCACTACTGAGTGTACAACCCGTCCCATGGGTATGGCGGGTTTCCACGGGTTCCGTTTTCAGGCTGGTGAACTCCTGCCCATCAAACCAGACATCAACCCCGCGCAGGTTGCCTGTCATGCCTCCTCCTTTAACGAGGACAGCCGTTACCCCCAGTTGATAAATGCGTTGGGCTGCCGCTTGCATATCCTCGAGGGTATGAATGGCTAAACCACTCAAGATTTGAGCTTCATAGCGGTTCGGTGTGACAATGGCAGCCAGGGGAATCAGGACATCCCGCAAACACTGCACCGCCTGATCATCAATTAATTGGGCACCCGTCCGTGATACCATCACCGGATCTACCACCAAATGAGCCAAACCTAAGGTTTTAATCTGGGTTGCCACAGCCTGAATAATCTCCTGATTCAGTAACATCCCAGTTTTGGTCGCTTGGACGCCGATATCGCTGACTACTGCCTCGATTTGGGCAACTACGACCTCTGGAGGCAGGGCATCCACCCGCGACACACCCTGAGTATTCTGTGCCGTGATGCAAGTCACGGCGCTCGTACCGTGTACACCGTGAAAGGCAAATGTTTTTAAATCTGCTTGAATCCCAGCACCGCCGCCGCTATCAGAACCAGCTATGGTTAGGGCAACGGGTACGCTTGATTGAGTTTGACAG
Organism: Stenomitos sp.; assembly: GCA_036704025.1. Lineage (GTDB taxonomy): Bacteria > Cyanobacteriota > Cyanobacteriia > Cyanobacteriales > Coleofasciculaceae > Allocoleopsis. The sequence goes on along the minus strand of DATNQL010000535.1, from coordinate 6,091 downwards.
GTCATATTAAAGAACAAAGACCAATTTTAGCTATTTCTCATTCCAACCCATAGCTATAGATGACATCCAGGTATCAGAGCTTGTAAAAATACGAATCGGGGCGAATGCACCACAGCGGAATTTTCTACCCTAGTGAAACGCTTAGGGTGATAATACCTCGATTTTGAGTTCCAAAGCCCGATTCAACCTTAAAAGTAGATGACGTACCTGAACTAACACAATTTTTTAATCAATTTTCAGCGTTGAGGAGCTTGTCGTCTCCTCAGTTTCTGTCTGTTTCTGTCTAAAGTCCCACCCCTAAGGTTTAGGGAAACGACGCCTTTGCAGAAATTCTGGAATATCTAATTCCTGTTGCCTACCCCTAGGCTCAACAGGTGGCATAGGGGGATTAGGAGCGGGTGTAATCGGTCGCCGCTGATAAGGTGTTTCCTTCATGGAGGTGGGTGCCGATTGGGTTTCTCCGCTAAATCCGGTGGCAATGACGGTAATTCTCACCTCGCCCTGCATTTTGTCATCAATCACCGCTCCAAAAATAATATTGGCATTGGGATCGACCACCTCATAAACGGTTTCCGCCGCCGCATTGACTTCGTGGAGAGTCAAATCACTACCCCCCGTGATGTTCAAGACGACCCCTCTGGCTCCATCAATGGACGCTTCAAGTAACGGAGAGGAAATCGCTTGAGAAGCCGCTTCCCGAGCTCTCGACTTGCCAGAACCGATGCCAATTCCCATTAACGCCGAACCCGCATCTGCCATGACCGCACGGACATCAGCAAAATCTACGTTAACCAGACCGGGAATAGTGATGATATCGGAAATGCCTTGAACTCCCTGACGGAGAATATCATCCGCTACGCGAAAGGCTTCTTGCACCGGAGTCTGCTCATTAATCACCGACAGCAGCTTATTGTTCGGAATCACGATTAGAGTATCCACCCGGCTTTGTAGGGCGGCAATTCCTTCCTCGGCTTGAGTGGTACGACGACGTCCTTCAAACGTAAAAGGACGGGTAACAACGCCAACGGTAAGAGCGCCCATTTCTTTAGCGACTTCAGCCACAATGGGTGCCGCTCCCGTACCCGTGCCGCCCCCCATACCAGCGGTGATGAAAACGAGATCCGCGTTTTCAATCGCATGGGCAATTTCCTCACGGGATTCTTCCGCCGCCTTTTGACCAATCGCTGGATTCCCACCAGCACCCAGTCCTCGCGTCAGTTTTTGACCCATTTGTAAGCGTCTAGGTGCCGCATTTTGGGCTAGAGCTTGAGAATCCGTATTAATCGACCAAAATTCGACCCCACTCACCTCACTGGCGATCATGCGGTTGACTGCATTGCCCCCACCCCCGCCGACACCGATCACTTTAATTTTGGCAACGCTACCTGGCACGATATTGTCACTCCTGGTTTCTTCCCTGGGTATTCCCTTGGTGGACTCAGGGATCTGAGCAAACTGTAACCCAGAATTCCCATAGGGATGTGTATTGTCCACACCAATTGATAGTTCAGCTTGTCCTGTGATCTGAGAGCTTTGATTGGCAAGCTCTAGTTTATTATTTAGCGTCATTGCAATAGGTCAGGGTGATAAACAACTTTATCAGTATCAGTTATAGGTAGCAATCTGAGTCAACTATAGGGTAAGTCGATTCAAAAACCAACGACATATTGTTTCAATCGAGGTTTCTTGGTTAGGAACAAGCCTCGTTCCCGACCAGAGCTTTAGTAAGGAGGTGAGGCTGTTGACTATTTATTTAATCTTAATGAGTGATGGGTGAAACCGTATCATTTCCCTTTTCCATTTGAATCGCCGGAAACTCTGGGTTTTGCAGGTTAATGTAGGCGATGTTCCCAGCCTGGATATGAGACGGCAATTCTCTCATCCGATCCAGAACGGTCAGTTGCTCTGTAAATCGAGAACTGTATGGGCCGAGATGAACATTTCCTAACTCGGTTTTCAGAATTAAATTGGCTGGATTTCGCCAATCTATCTCGAAAACTTTCACAGGGGAGTGGCTAACCGCTTGGTAAACTTCTGACCAGTGAGAGAGATATTGATCCGACGAGCCAATCACTTTCAGTGAGGGCAAATCCAGTTTTTGCTCCAGTCTGGTGTAACTGCTTTCAGGCATCAAAACGCCTTGGGCATCTAAAAATCCTGATTTTGCAATCGGATTAGCCGATTGAGCAGAAGAGAGTTCAGTGGCTTGTGCAATAGCTACCGGTTGACGTTCTTTGACTTTGATCGTCAATCCGGGCGGTAATAATTGACGCGTTACGGTCGCTTCGGCAATCGGCGCTTGTGACTCTAGAGATTTGGCGATCGCTTGGGGTTCGACCCGCAAAATGGATTCCGGATAAGACAAGGGCAGCAAGGAACGAATCGATTTGGCAGAAAGTAAGTGATTGCCCTCGACGACAATTTGTTCCGAAGTTGAAATCACCCAATCGGGTAACGTAATCGCCCAAACTAAACTGGTGGCCATACCACTCACCAACAGTGAGCGCCAAATGGCTTGAACCGATTTAATCCGACGTTCACGCCGCAGCTGTTTGCGCCGGGTGGTCAATTGTGCCTGAGAGACTGATGCGATGCTTTCCATCTACATACCGCTCAATCTAATGTGTAATTTCCTAAGATGGTTCTGAAAGACAAGAGAGAGTGAAGATTCACTCGATAGCATCCCGTTAACTGTCATCATCGATCCAATTGGCCCAAGATACCTTTCCCATTTAACCATTCCTTTTCCCGAGGCTGTAAGTTGCAAGGGCGAGTGCCCCTCCTGAATTTATATAAATTAAGGCTCACTGGAACTTCAGTAAAGTCCTCCAACGCCTGTAATTTTGACATAAGGATGGAGTGATAACCGCTATAGCGACTGGATGTTATCGATTTAGCTGGCGCACCTCTCAAGAATTGGATCACATTGAACACCCGAAGCATTTGCTGCCTTTATTTGCCTTGTAGAACTCGATAACGAACCGTTTAGGACTTCTCTCGTCTTACAACCGCAGGCGATGGCTCATCAGGAAAGACACATTTTAAAGGAAAAACAGGCATTACACGCATGATCCCCAAATCCCGCCCCCCTGCCCTTAGTGGCTCTAAACCAACCGAGTCATTCCCCCCCTACGGTGGCCTAGGGGGGGTGAGGGGCAACAGGGGGATCGACAGACGCTGAAATCCCTGAAATTCTTTAAAGGGTGCGTGAGTCCTACTTGAAGAAATGAAGCTGCATTTACCAACATTTTTCAGAGCTTGTAACCCAGCTAAAACTCTTGTTGTGGGGAATCCGGAGGATCGTCAATACTATATCGATTTTTCGTCTGTCCGTGGTGGCAGAATTGTTGAAGCCTTAGGACGAACCATCACTCGCCTTTCTCCGGATGATCCCACCTGTCAGTTGTTTACAGGCCATATCGGCTGCGGAAAGTCTACTGAGCTGTTTCGACTCAAAGCCCAGTTGGAGGCGCAACAATTTCATGTTGTGTATTTTGAGTCCAGTAAAGACCTGGACATGGCGGATGTGGATATCAGCGATATCTTGCTCAGCATCGCCCGTTCTGTGAGCGAAAGCCTGGAGGCAGTTGGCATCCACCTCAAACCCCGGTCTTTTGCCAAACTCTTCAACGACCTCAAAGATTTTTTGCAGACTCCCATTGAGCTATCAACGGAAGCTGAACTCTCCGTCGGGATTGCCAAAATTACAGCTAAAACCAAAGATAGCCCCCAACTGCGTGACCAGCTCAGACAGCACTTAGAACCTCGAACCAAAAGTATTTTAAGCGCCATCAACGAAGAAATTTTGCTGCGGGGAATTGAGGAACTCAAGAATCGCGGCAAAAAAGGGTTAGTGGTGATTATTGATAATCTGGATCGGGTCGATCCCCGACCCGTACCCTCTGGGCGATCGCAGCCGGAATATCTGTTTATTGATCGTGGGTCTCAGTTACGCGACTTAAAGTGTCATCTGGTGTACACTCTGCCTTTGGCATTAATGTTCTGTAATGAGTACGAAACGCTGAAAAATCGCTTGGGTGCGGGTGTGGCTCCTAAAGTCTTGCCGATGGTACCGATTCAGTCACGGGAGGGTCGTGACTTCCCCAAAGGGATGGCGCTGATGCGACAGATGGTGATGGCACGAGCATTTCCCCATGTGGAGCCTCAAGCGAGATTGAATTTGATTCTAGAGGTGTTTGACAGTCCCGATACCCTTGACCGGATGTGCCGTGTGAGCGGAGGGCATGTGCGTAACTTATTAGGGCTACTCTATAACTGCCTGCAACAGGAAGACCCACCCTTCACCCGTGAGTGCTTAGAAAGTGTGATCAAAGGTTACCGGGATGACTTAGCTCTTGCTGTTGATGAGGAGGAGTGGGATTTGCTATCTCAGGTGGTTCGACAACAAATTGTCAAGGGCGAACGAGAATATCAAGTCCTGTTACGGAGTGGATTTGTCTATGAGTATCGGGATGAGATGGGGCGCTGGTTTGGCATCAATCCTGCTTTGGCAGAAACAGAAAGATTTCAATCTTTAGTGACCTTATCCAACGGGGTCTAGTGCTGAATTCTGCTGAATTGATGCCGGGTGATGTGAGTACAGGAGAAGATAACTTCGGCTTCTCCTGTAACCCCAAAAATTTTCCGATTCACAACATTTTCTGCTGGTGATCACCCAGCACATGCAACACAATGGCTAAGCTTTTCAATGGGGGAAACGTAGAAACAGGAAGATAAATGGTTACTCAACGATTCAGTCAGTGATTGATATCACACGGACGAAAAATTTTCATCACATCCCTATCCCTATCAGGTTTGGAGAGTTTGCCACTTGCCTAGCTGTGACAGCCATGTCCAGCTCATCATCATTAGTAAAATTACGGATTTTTTTAAGGTTCAATGATACATACTATCCCTCGGAAATCACTGATACTATGAAATGTGCATCAGCGTGCAATCCTTAAAAAAATTGTGCGCTTTCCATCCTAGGATGTCATCTACTACTGTGTGGTTAAGTCAATGAAACGAATTTTTAGGCGCTCTGCGGAGCGTAGTTGGGGTGATGGGAGCAGTAACCTTGAAGAGGTTGGGCAACGCTCACTAGCCATGGCTCACAGTATGGAGAGCCATTTATCCAACTCCTTTGTGATTCACAGACCCGTCATCCAGTGATGGGCTAGTGGACGAGTAAAAGGTGCGGCTTCTCTACAAGGGCAACTCTCTGCAATGAGTCCGTGGAGAACGTAACGGACGGCATGATACCCATCCCCACAGCCGCAGATCGTCCCGTAACATCACTCCATCGGCTTTAACATTAATTGAAAAATTTTTAAATTTTACTCTAATTACAGGAATACCAATCAAGTTAGTGGCAATTGTGCACCCGTAACAGTCACAACGTGAATTGAATGAGAGAGCCAAATCCAATACAAGAAGTAGCGGTCTTGAATGATCGTTCACTGTCAACATTATCCAGGGCAATTACTCTCTCTGAAGGGCACTTTGCACTGATTTTAGTGCGTTGTAACTATGAAGCTTGCAAAGAGCAAATGCGGCAGCGACTGCAAGCGCTCACGGGCGTCACGCTGAGTGAACTCGTTTTGCGAAAAGGCATTAAAAGCTTATATAGCCCGATTGTTTCTACCCTTTCTGGCAACCAGACATCGGCATTGATTGTATTTGGTCTGGAGTCAGTAACAGCCATTGACCAGGTGCTAATTTCGACGAATCAGGTTCGAGAAGAATTTCGGAAAAACTTAACCCGTCCTCTCGTGTTGTGGATCACCGATGAGGTGTTGCAGAAGCTGACGCGGTTTGCCCCCGATTTTAAAAGTTGGGCGGCGACCTCGATTAAGTTTGAATTGACCACCGCCGAGTTGCTAGCTTTATGGCAACAAACAACGGATGAATTCTTAACCAGGCTTTTGGGGAGCGATTTGAGTGATTTTTTGCCCAACGACGCTCTCAATTTGGCACCGGGTTGCCGCCAACGCCAAGAACTGGAGTCGGTGTTACGAGACTTAACGGCTCGGGGCATCCGTTTAGAACCCGAACAATGGGCGACCTGGCAGTTTATTTTAGGGCGGGATGC
>DATNQL010000534.1:0-1617 GCA_036704025.1 Stenomitos sp. | reverse complement strand
CTCTCAACCGGGAGCGGTGGATGTGACAGCCAAATATCGCGATCGCCCGCGCTTAATTGAAGCACGCGGCACAACTTTTCTGTTGCCTACAGTCATCTGGTGCGAAAGTTCCGAGCATCCCTTAGCTAACTCAGAATTTTTGTTTCCGTTTGTCAGCGTGGTACAAGTTCCACAAGACGAACTGCTAGAACACATTGGGCCAACTCTAACCCTAACTGCGATAACGAAAGACCCAACCTTTACGCGAAACATTTTAGCCGCCCCTCATATAAGCTCTCTGAATCTGGGGGCAATTCCGACGACGCAAATCAGTTGGACTCAGTCTGGTGAAGGAAATCTGTTTGAACATCTCTATCGTCAGCGAAGTTTACAAATTTTAACTAGCTGAACTTGACCTAGAGATAATACCTTTCTGAGCTTTTTCGGCGGATTTTTATTCCCTTTCTTGCCCGGAGCAGACGGGAATTCCGTGACTTGGATTTGACCCAGCTGATGAAAGTTTAATTTTTTCTCGAATTGGTTATATAGTCTACTGTTTCTGTGACATCTTCATCCATATAAACGTGAGTTCGACGAACTAAAAAATGGCAGGAGGCAGGGCAGGATAGCTGTTTGGGGCGATATCGAGAGAGGGTTTCTTCTCCTGATAGGTGTAAGCCACTAACCCAGCTAAGAGGTTGACTAAGAAATTCCACAAACTGCGATGGCGAAAATGCTCAATTTGGCAGATATTTTTCAGTTGATCGTTGACCGATTCAATCAAGGCCCGCTTGCGGAGTAAAATTCGGTCAATCAGGGGCAAAAGACGATTTTTCATGTTCTTTTTGCTACGAGTAATGAGCAGGGTAAACGCATCTTAAAGGGTTGGCAGTTCAAGGTAGAATTAAGGGTTGTTTTTCGCTGTTGCAAACAACAAGCCATCCAAGAGTCTATCTGTGGGGGTCAACATGAGAGGTAGGATTAAGGCTGTATATCTGCTTTGCAATTGAGTAGAAATCGATAGCCGGGTGATGAGTCTGACTCTAGAATCTACCTTTATTAAACATTTCGCTTGTTTGGAAGACCCCAGAGTAGAACGCACAAAGTATCATTTGCTCATAGATATCATTGCGATTGCCATCTTGGCAGTGATCAGTGGAGCTGATGGATGGGTAGCGATAGAAACTTATGGACAAGCTAAACAAGAGTGGCTAGCCAGCTTCTTGAGTCTACCCAATGGCATTCCCAGCCATGATACGTTTGCCAGGGTGTTTGCCCGACTAGAGCCTTGTAAGTTTGAACAATGCTTTACCAACTGGATTAACACCATTACTAAGGAGTTAGGGGCGCAAGTGATTCCGATAGATGGAAAAACTTTGCGTGGTTCCTATGACCGGGAAGCCAAACAGAAACCACTGACGGTAGTGAGTGCGTGGGCGAGTAGCTATCGATTAGTACTCGGACAACTTAAAGTCAGTGACAAGTCTAACGAAATTACGGCTATTCCTGAACTGCTCTCTATGCTTAATATTAACGGTAGCATCATCATGCCGTCAAAGTACTACTGGCTTAATTAACTGCTGTAGAGCGAGGAGTTTCCTGCTCTTTTTTTGGGGAAAGGGGAGCGGGTGTGGTCAA
>DATNQL010000533.1:0-5770 GCA_036704025.1 Stenomitos sp. | reverse complement strand
CGGAATTTGCCCCCTCGCATCCCCCAAGGAGATCCCCCTCCCGTCCTCCTCACTAAAGCTCCGGTTAAAAAGGGGGAAGCCAGATGTTGCTACGCTTTTAAAAGTCTGGGGGACTTTGAACTCTGGCTCCCCCAGAATTGGCCGGAGCTCATACGAGGAGTTGGGGGGCGGATCGGCTCGTTATTTCAGTGACATTCTTCCTACGCCAATGCCTATAATAGTTCTCAAGCGGAGGCAAAAGATAAGCTTGAAACTGATACTTGTAGCTCCTAACCCCTCATTGTGGGCAGCTTTTCAAGAGCATTTCAGTAATTTACCGAATGTAGAAATCGTTAATGACTATTTCGAGTGGTTGCCAGAGTTTGACTGTATGGTTAGCCCTGCCAACTCCTTTGGTTTGATGGATGGCGGCATTGATGCAGCGATTATTCGTTTTTTTGGTCAATCCTTGATGGATAGAGTGCAACAGCGCATCCTGGAAGAGTATCTAGGGGAACAGCCTGTCGGCACCTCATTCATTGTGGAAACGGGTCATCCCAAACATCCCTTTCTTGCCCATACACCCACCATGCGAGTTCCCATGATTGTCGCGGGTACAGACATTCCCTATGTGGCGATGTGGGCAATGCTGCTAGCTGTTCGACGCCATAATCAACAGGCTAAGCAAAAGATTCACACCATTGCCTGCCCTGGTTTAGGGACGGGAATTGGTCGGGTACCCTATCCTGAAGCAGCCAGAATGATGGCTTTAGCCTACGACCACTTCCTTTATCCACCCAAGTTGCTCAATTGCTTCGTAGCAGGCGAAAGACAACTTCAGATTTGGGAGGGAGGGAATTGAGGTGTTACGGAAAGAGGACACCAGCCGCAGACTGTTTTATGATCGACCTGGAGAGCGAGTTAGCCAAAGCATTTCTTAGATATCAAGGCAGCCTCGCTCTCTAAGAATTTCATAGCTTCGTATGGTGGGCCATTATGAAAAGGAATCGCCTCTCAGCAAAAGCGCTTTACTCCAAAGCGTTATCGCTTGGCGCTACACTCGCTCTAGTGGCGTTAGGAACTTGGGGTCTTCCCGCGTTTGCCGGGAAGACTAACTTAGAAACTCAGTCTAGCGCTAACCCTCAAATTCTCGTTGCCCGACAACAACGTACAGGGCGATGGATTGAAGTTGACTTATCTTCTCAGCGTGTAACCGCCTGGAATGGCAGAAAAAGGGTTCGCTCTTTCATGGTTTCAACCGGAAAGGGGCGCACGCCAACTCGTGTTGGCACTTTTTCCGTTCAATCCAAGCACCGCTCAACTCGAATGCGTGGTCGTGGCTATAATGTACCCAATGTCCCTTACGTAATGTATTATTCTGGCGGCTATGCTCTGCATGGTGCTTACTGGCATAACCGCTTTGGTACGCCAGTTAGTCATGGTTGCGTTAATTTGCGAACCGCTAGTGCTCGTTGGTTATATAACTGGGCACCGGTCGGCACACCCGTGGTTGTTCGTCGATAACGGTAAGCCGTTCAAACGTAAGTTTAAGTGTCACAACTGTAAGGTTGGCATCGCCAATCTTACAGGGTAGGGTAAGTCCTGATCCTGGCTAGACGCTTTGATTGAGCGACGCCACTGGTTAATTAAGCATTCAACTCACTGGGCTTTTTCTCGACAAGCTGACGCACCAAGTCGGCTAATCGTTCACCACTATCCGCGACCGCGAGATCTGCCGTTTTTTGCGCCATGGTCTGCAATACTTGGGGTGACTGGAGTAAATGCAACACCTTGCTTTCCAACAGTTCGGGAGTCAGTTCCGTCTGACGAAAAACCAAAGCCGCTCCCGTACTGGCAAAGCTAGCGGCGTTAAAGGCTTGGTGGTCTTCTGCCGCAAAGGGATAAGGAATTAAAATGGCAGGGGTTTTCGTAATCGCCAGTTCTGTTAATGAACCCGAACCTGCACGACTAACAGCCAAATTGGCGCGTTGCAGTAGCCCCGCCATGTTGTGATAAAAGGGCATAGAAAAATATTGAGGATGCTGGAGAGATTGAGCCTCAGGGTCTTTTTCCCCAGTTAAATGCACAATCCAGGCACCGGACTCAAACCAAGCCGGGGCACATTGACGCACGAGTTGATTGACCGCGATCGCACCTTGAGAACCTCCAACCACTACAATTAAGGGTACGTCTTCAGGGATTGGCAATTCCAGCTTCTGGGGTGATTGAAAACTAGAGCGCACGGGTGTCCCGACATAGACAGTATTCACCTTGGGTAAGTATTTGGCGGTTGAGGCAAACCCCAGAGCCACACGAGTACACAGGGGACTAAACCAACGGGTGACTTTACCGGGAATAGCGTTCGATTCATGTAAAATGACGGGCAAGCCTAGTAGCCGTGCGGCAATAATCGCTGGCCCTGCAATGTAACCGCCCGTTGTAAAGACGCCATCAAATTGACCGGTTTTGAGGAGTCGTCGCACTTGGAGAATGGATGCGATCAGGCGTCCTAAGATTCGCACTGTACCCAGACCCAAACGCTGTTGAAAGCCTTCGACAGGAATCGTGTGGAGGGGGTATTGAGCGGGGACTAGCTCTCGTTCTAGGCGATCAGGAACACCGAGCCACTCAATTTTATAATCTTGTAGCTGGTCGGCGACGGCGATCGCGGGAAATAGATGCCCCCCAGTACCACTGGCAGCAATCAACAATCGAATGGGTGGGTGATGCAAGGTTTGGTGTTCTCCTACGGGCGGCTGTACTTTCCGTTAAAAACTAAAGATTAGCTGTCAGTTGGCAACTTTAGCATTTTTCTGGAATAAGGTTGCAACTATCTATATCTATATAAACTATTTCCTTCAATTCCCCCAATACCCAATCCGGCAATTTTACTCCCTAGGCTCTTCTAACCTTTAGATGTTGAGGTCAGCGAATCGTTTGGTTTTCTTAGCGGAGATGGGATAAAGCGTAAATATCCCGTTCCCGTCCTGTCGCAAACCGGAGAGAATGGCGCAAATCTTTACTGTTTTGGGTAATGAAAATCAGCAAAGCGAGGAAAGCGATACCGCAGGTGAGGGCAAAGATCCCTTGATAACCTATTTGTTGGGCAAACGTCCCCAGAACTGGTCCGGCGATCGCAATTCCCATATCCAGTCCACCCAGACATAAGGAGAAAACTCGTCCACGTTCATGGGCATGAGAACGGTCAGAAATCAGGGCAATTATACTAGGAATCAAGGTTCCACTCGCTATCCCCTCTAAAAACCCAGCCAGCAGAAAGGACACTGGACTCTGCGCTTGGGAAAGGAGCAGCATCGACAGACTATAGAAGACCAAACTCGTTGTGATAAAGAGTCCTCGACCATAGCGATCACTCGCCTGTCCCGTGAAAAAGCGACTGCAAAAACTGGACATGGCAGCGGCGGTATAAAACCATCCCGCATTAAAATCAATCTTGGCTTCGCGGATATACAGCGCCACAAACGTGGCGATTGCTCCAAACACTAAACCCGTCAGCAGCATCACCAAGGTAGGAATCCGCAGACGAGGACTCCCCAGGAGTTGCCAGAATTGATCGTCATCAGGCTGGACAAATCCCTCGTTCGTCGAGTCATCCATGCTTAGTTTCCCAACCGACGGCTGAATCAAGCGAGGTTCTTGAACCTGAAACGCCACAAATAAACCGAGCAATCCCACCGCAAACGAGAACAGAAACAAAGGCATGTAGCCCATTCTTGCTTGAAGAAAGCTGCCCATAGCCGGCCCGATTGCCATGCCAATGGGATTGGTTAAACTCATGTAGCCAATCACCTCACCTCGCTTGTCTACTGGCGACAAGTCCACGACGAGAGCGCTGCTGCTGGTGGTATAGGCTGCAATACTAATGCCGTGAAAGACGCGAATCAACAATAACAGAGGAATTGATTTGGCAAATAAGTAGCCTAAAGGCGCGATCGCAACTACCACATAACCAATCAGCAGCACTAATTTGCGACTGCGACGATCCGATAACTTGCCCAACCACGGACGAAACAGCAGTAACCCGATCGCAAACGCACCAATGACCACACCAATTTGTTGCTTGCTACCGCCTACATCTTCCACATATAAAGGCAGTGTCGGCAGTAAGCAAGCCAAACTCGCCCAAAACAAAAGACCAGCAACAAATAAAAAGAATAGGTTTTTTCGGGCTTGCGGTTCAAGGGTACTAAAAATTTTCACACACCTGGTTTGCCCGCAAACTTCAAGCGGGTTTATTCTCCCTCTTTATATTTTGTAACATTAGACTCAACCACTTCCCTCACCCGATAGATTGGTCTTCCTTGAGATTCGTGATAAGTTCGCATTAATAGCTCACCCAATAGACCAAAACAAAACAGTTGGATACCGGTTAAGAGCAAGACGACTGCCAAAATTAATAGCGGTCGATTGCCGATGTCTTCCCCGAAACCCAGCTTGAGAATGGTGAGATATAAGCCTAAACCAATCCCTGACGCTGTTGAAATAATTCCTAATAACCCAAAAACATGCATGGGTCGCGTCAGGAATTTTTTCATAAAATAAATCGTGAATAAATCCAGCATTACCCGGAAGGTACGCCCTAATCCATATTTACTGCTACCGTGACGGCGGGCATGATGGCGCACAGGTAACTCTGTAATTCTTGCTCCTTCGATAAACGCCAGGGCGGGTAAAAATCGGTGTAACTCACCGTAGAGGTTCATATCCGCGATGAGTTCTGCACGGTAGGCTTTGAGAGAACAGCCGTAGTCTTGAACATGTACCCCAGTAATTTGTCGAATCAGCCAGTTGGCAATTTTGGAGGGTAGTAATCGAGTTAAGGCTGCATCTTGGCGATTTTTGCGCCAACCCGTGACTAAGTCATAGCCTTCGTCTAGCTTGGCAATAAGCATGGGAATGTCAGCGGGGTCATTTTGCAGGTCACCATCTAAGGTAACAATGGTGCGACCTCGTGCATGTTTAAATCCGGCTGCCATGGCGGCGGTTTGACCGTAGTTGCGACGTAGAATGACAGCACGTAAAGGAGGACGGGTGAGGGCTAGTTCTTTAAGCAGTTCAGCTGAGCCATCTTTAGAGCCATCATCCACACAAATCAGTTCATAGTTCAGTCCTGTGGGGTTAAGTGTGGATGCGATCGCCTCAATCAGGTGAGGCAAACTTTCCACCTCATTGTAGATTGGCACGACCACAGATACATCCGGGAGAGGATTGAAGGCAGAATCTCTGGGTAATTGAGTGCTTTGAGGCAATAATGAAGGGTTCATACTTTATCGAAAAATTTGCGCCAGGGTTTAAGGGAGTGAGGGTCTAATTTTACAGACTCTAGTACAAATGATTGACATGGAAAAGAAAAAGTTATCTAGATCAGTGACGACGCAAGTACGCTTGTTGTTGTGCGTGAATTTCGACAAGTCGGTTGAATGCTTCTTCTGTGTATCTTGCAGCTTCTCGTTCAATGGCTGACCAAACGAGCTGGAGTGCTTTCGCTTCCCGGCAGGCACGAATTAAGGTGCAGCAAGCGGCTACCCATTGTTCTAGTTGGCGGTAGCTGATGAAGTAGCCGCCCCTGCCTTGGATATGCACCCAAAGGACATGCTGCCATTTTTCCCAGCGCCAAACTCGGCTGGGGTCGATTTTGAGATATTTGGCGAGTTGTTTGCGGGTGATGACAAAGGTTTCGGGGTTGAGGCGGCGGCGCAGGACGTTCATGGTTGTTTTGGAGTCGGTGCAGTGGGGTTGAATCTGGAAGAACCCCTCCCCTCACTAAAGC
>DATNQL010000532.1:0-1931 GCA_036704025.1 Stenomitos sp. | reverse complement strand
AACCCCAAGCCTTATCTGCATCAGGTGTATCCGATGGCACATAAGCAATGCCACCAAACTCGGTCAACATGATGGGTTGTCCTTGATGGGGATAATTATCCAAGGTGAGGATGCGTCCCCCTGGACGGCTGCGCTCAAATAAATCTGACATCTGAATATCTGGTCTGTAGCGATGGGCTAATCGCTCAGGCTTCTTGTCATAGTCGTGGATAGCGAGGATGTCTGTATCTGTACTTTCCCAACCATCATTACCAATGACTGGACGAGTCGGATCGAGAGTCTTGGTGAGGTGATACATCGCCAATACGTAGTTACGATGAGCAGCAGTTTCCACTAAATTTGGTACACCCCAAGATTCGTTAAACGGAACCCAAGCCACAATACAAGGATGGCTCACATCTCGCTTAATGATTTCCGTCCATTCACGGGTCATACGTTCCACAGCTTTTGGTGTAAAGCGGTAGGCACTGGGCATCTCTTCCCATACTAACAAGCCCAACACGTCTGCCCAATATAAAAAGCGGGGGTCTTCAATTTTTTGGTGCTTGCGGACTCCGTTAAAACCCATAGCTTTGACGAGTTCTACGTCACGTCGTAAAGCATCATCATCGGGGGCGGTCATTAATGACTCTGGCCAGTAGCCTTGGTCAAGAACTAGGCGCAGATAGTAGGGGCGACCATTGAGCATAAAGCGATCGCGCTGAATTGTCACTGTCCGCAACGCTGTATAAGATTGCACCTCATCTATCAGTTGGTCTTGATACCATAGCTGAATTTCCGCATCAATCAACGTCGGTCTTTCTGGACTCCACAGCAAATCATTCCGACAGTCATCAATTCCTGGGTCGCCTAAAGCTATCCGACGGCTAATTTCCCCATTGAATACTTCATAACTATCGCTAGCTATCACCAGACCATCAACGCTCAGTTTGACTTTGACTTGAACACCAGAACTAGGTACATCACCAGCCAAGCCGATATCAAAGCCAATTTCCCACCGTTCACAGTCGGGTATCCAACGCAAATGACCGAGATAAGTGTTACTTACACGTTCCAACCAAACAGTCTGCCAAATCCCAGTTGTGCGAGGATACCAAATACTATGAGGTTTCAACTGCCAATCTTGCTTCCCGCGAGGTTTTGCAAGGTCGTGGGGGTCATCATGCGCCCACACTGTTACCTTTGTTGTCCCACTGTCATTTAAAGCATGGGTAATATCAAAACTGAACGAGGTGTGTCCGCCTTCATGTTCACCTATATATTGGTCGTTTACCCACACACGAGCGTGATAGTCCACAGCGCCAAAATGTAGTATTAATCTACCATCTCCTGCTGGGGTGGCAAATTCTCGCTCATACCAGCAATTAGGATGAAAACCTTCATCACCAATACCACTTTTGGTAGATTCGGGAGCAAAGGGAACTTCTATATGATGAGACCAATGGCTAAGATCGGTAGGTCGAGAAAATTTCCCTTTGTCATCAAATGCGAATTTCCACTGTCCATCCAAGCTCTGCCAGTGAGAACGCTTTAAGAGGGGTCTTGGATGTACTGTTGTTGTTCCACCCCAAAAATTACTATCAGTTTTAGCAGGCAATTCAAATTCACGATTTTTCAAATCTAACAGTCTCATCAGAAGTTCTCCTAATACATATAAGGCAATCAACCCTTGCTATATGTTAGATACAGCCCCAATTTTTGGGTTGCCGGATATAGCATGAGTTTTTGTCCGATTATTATATTGCTCAGTTATAGCTAGTAGTTTTAATTTTTCAGCAAGTACTATTACCTTCAACACATCGGTGCTGAAGGTGGAAAATAGTTTATATACTCCTAGCTCGTGACATTATGGCACATACATTACCAATAATTGCCAGGCAATCTAAAAAAAAACCATTAAATTTAGGTAACTAATAAATAACACAAACTAG
>DATNQL010000531.1:0-2714 GCA_036704025.1 Stenomitos sp. | reverse complement strand
TTGAAGCTCAGCACCAGTTAGTTCCTGAAGTTTCTCAGAGACTGTAATTGCTGCGATCTCTGTTAACAAAAAAGCAATGAGTGCTTTAATAGCTCCTTGCCCATAATATTCTGCTAAGAGGTGGGCAGCACAACTTCTCATCCACGCTAATGACGTGAACCTTAAATGTCTAAGAATCTGCTCATTAACGCTTAAATGTTCTAATTTGAGTGTTTCTACAGTTGCATCAAGGATACGAAGTAAATAATTACCACGTTCCTCCGGCGGTATTTTATTTACGCGATTAACCAATACAGTTTCAGCGCGAAATTCATTATCCCATACTTCTATTTGCTTTACTTTTTCTGGTGAATTCAGCCAACTGTCAAGATAAGAAGTAATGGTGTTTGAACACGAATAATTGAGTGAATACTCAGCAAATGATGCAAGAATCGAACCCCAATTGTCTGTATTCTCAAACTTAGTCTGTAACTCTTTCCATACTGATATGTCACCGTGACAAAGAAAGGCAATTCCTCGAAGACAAATAGTCTTCAGTTCTTGCCTTGTATCAAGTGATGGTACTTTTGGAAGAATGTCCCAGAAACTATTGTCATCTTCATCTTTAAGCAAAGCGTTGACCGCTGATTGTCTAGGAATACTGATAACAGCGCCTGAATATCTATCAGAGGCAGCAGCGCAAAGAATTATTGGATCAATAATAATTTTTTGCGGTGTCAAATTTTCTCGATTTATAATTTGCACTTCAAGACATATTAAATTGAGTGAATTTTCACAATTCATTTCGAGGGCGAAAGCCTCAATTTCATTAGGCTGTAGATTAAAAACTTCTGTTTCACCAGCTAATCGCTGAGGGGATTTTAATCGTTCTAAGTCAAGTTCAAGATGAATTCTTGCTCCTGGTAATTCACGTATAGAGCGTGTTTCAAATTTTTTTTTGGCACACGGTATCGCGAGTACAGACGTTATTTGTAAGGACTTATCTGATGTGTTAATGAGAGAAAATTCAATTTTTGGGAATAGATAAGATGTTTGGACAAACCGGATTGGAGATTGAGACCTAACAATCCCAACTTCCTTTCGTCTTTGTAATACGCCACGGAAGTTGGTTTTGCTTACTGGTTCACCAAGCGCCTCTGTCAGTAACTCCCACAGTTTTTTTCCTGCATTTTGTAGGGTCTGCTTTTGATAACCTAGCACTTCCATAGCCTCGTATGTCTCCTTACGCAGAGACTTCTCTAGGATAGAGCGTTGCAGATCGGTCAAATGCTCACCATGATGTGCATACATAACTTCATCTGCAACCTTGACTAGTTGCTTGTCGAGGTCGTTGAGTTCGTTTTTCATTTTTTCGGATAATAATCTAGGAAATCCAATTCTTCGACAGAATAGTACTTTTTAGGAACTTTTGGTAATAAATTTCAGAACTTTTCGTAATGACTATTGAACAGGAGATTGGCAGAATCAGAGCATGAGTTTAAGAGGTAATTCAAATGTCTTTTCAATCGCAACTGACAGCAACACACCAAACTATTCCACCCATTGCTCCTATTGATACAACGCCAATTGTTGAACATGGTGAATCACCTACCGCTATCATTTTGGCAGTCGCTATTCTCATCGGTATCTTACTTGGCTCGCTGACAGGGGTTATTCGAGCTGTTGTGCCTCTGATTGTTCAACATACCAAGTCTTCTCAATAAGCGCTCGTCCTCTGATAAGCAGCAAGAGCGTTGGGTGTAGTTGATGCGATCACATCTGTTGATCATCAGAGGTGCGATCGCATCCAGCAGCTACAGCAGCAGATTGAGGTGTGGCAAGTGTTGATGAATGCGATCGCGCCCACATCTCACCCATCCCTAAAGGTCATAGCTTGCCCCATTCTCAGCTAGCCACTGCTTACGAGCGCACCAATCACTCACAACTCGCTCCACCCTATCCCAGAACGCAGTAGTATGATGCGGTTCAATCAGATGCACCAACTCGTGAACCACCACATACTCAATCATGGTTCGCGGCAACATCGCTACTCGCCAGTGAAAGTATAAATCTCCCTTGTGTCCGCAGGAACCCCAACGGTAGCCTAACTCGCGTACCTGAACCGAACGAGGAGAAGCTCCAACGCGGTTGACAAGAGCCGCAACCTGTGTATCTAAAATCGAGCGTAGGCGATCGCCATACCATCCAATAAACTCTTCTCTCCCCCGTGCCTGTGCTTCGCGCTGCAATTCAAAGCGGCTTTGGTAGAGTCTAAGGGGTGGCTGTCCCTTCACATTATCCACCAGCTTGAGGCGATAGCTGCGTCCCAGGTAATAAAACCCTTCTCCTGAAACGTATTCTTTGACCGCAGTGGGGGGATTGAGGGATTCTTTTTTGAGGAGTTTGCTGTAAATCCAGAGGCGTTTGTCACGAACCACTTCCTCCAGCGTTTCCATCGGCACTTCTGGAGGAGATGCCAAGATTAACTGACCGTCCCGTTCGACGGTGATGCCGATGCTGCGACGTTTGGCACTGTGGCGCAGTTCAAAACTGAGGTCGCCAAAGGTGATGGTGGTCATGCCATCAAACTATCACGATTCTTGCGTGCCAATTGCACCAGTTTATCCGCCACTTCTTCGAGTTGGTCGTAAGCTGTTCCACATTTAACTTGCATATTTAAACGCGCAAGATGCCCGTTCCACAAGAGTTGTACCACTAATAATTGAGAAAACTAG
>DATNQL010000530.1:0-9151 GCA_036704025.1 Stenomitos sp. | reverse complement strand
CACTAAAGCTCCGGTGGGGGACGAAGTGCCTCCCCCACGCCCCCTGCACAAGGGTTGGCTGGTGAGCGAAGAAAGTTCTTAAGTCAGTGCCATTCACCTTAAACTCTTGAGTCAGATGTGCGCCGATCGCGTCTCGATTTTAGAAATGCAACCGCTGCGATCGCCAGCAGTCCCAAACTCAAAAAACAGACGCCACTCCAACGCCAGTGACTCCAGCCATACGCCCCTAAAAATGAACCAAACGCACCACCGATGAAGTAGAACATGATGTAGAGTGCATTTAAGCGGCTGTGGATTTCTGTCGGTAACCGATAAATACTGGTCTGGTTGGAAATTTGTGTCGTTTGCACTCCCAGGTCAAGCAGAATCACACCCATTACTAACCCCCAAATCTGATAGCCCAACAACCAAAATAGAACAAAGGAAAAGGCAGTTGTTGCAATTCCTAGACCTACTGTGAGACGAGGACTACGGCGATCGGCAATTTTTCCAACCACGGGAGCCGCAGCAGCTCCCACCACACCCACCAGCCCAAATAAACCTGTAACATCACTACCGTAGTGGTAAGGCGGTTGTTCGAGCAAAAAGGCAAGCGTACTCCAGAAGGCGCTGAATGCCCCAAACGACATAGCTCCGATCAGCGAGGCTTGCTGTAATCGGGGTTGCTCTTGCACCAACTGGGTGAGCGATCGCATCAGATGCCAGTAGGAGATTTTGAGGGAGGGTTGACTGTGGGGTAACACCTTTGCCATCACGATGGCAAGAGCAACCATCAATCCACTGGCTAACCAGTACATCGATCGCCAACCCCAAGTCATACCCACGAATCCACTGACAGTTCGTGCTAGCAAAATACCAATTAGCAACCCGCTCATCACTGTACCGACGGCTTTACCACGTTCCTGTGGTTTTGCCAGTTGAGCCGCAAAAGGAACGATGATTTGGGCTGCGATCGCCGTCATCCCAATCGCAAAACTGGCAATCACCAGCCAGGTTAAGTTGGGTGAAAGGGCTGCTAATACCAAAGCAATCGCCGTCAGTGCCAGCATCAGAACAATCAGTCGGCGGCGCTCCACCAAATCCCCCATCGGCACCAGTAGCAGAATACCGAGGGCATAACCGATTTGGGTTAGCGTAGGGATGAAGCTGACATCATTTGCTGAAGCGTGAAATTCATTCGCCAATAGCGCCAGCAGAGGTTGATTGTAGTAGAGATTGGCGACCGTGACTCCGCAGGCGATCGCCATAATCAAAATTAGAAAAGATCGCATCATGTAGGAGAGTTGTGTAAATTAGCTTTACGTCAATCTTTGAGTGCGCTGGAAGTCAATCATCTCTAGTGAAGTTGAAAGGTTTTCAGAGAACAAAGCTGCATTGGACACTCAGCCCGGTCTTTGCCGCTACCTGTTGAATCGTCAGTTCAGTTTCCATAGTCCTACCCTAGATCTTCGAGCGCACTCTAAGTCAAGCAGATTTGAGAAAAAACTTTTTCCTCCTTTAGTCTGTTCTCGTACTTAGTTCTAGAATTTGGGGTATTTACCAGATGGCGGCGAGGGTATGAATGATGGCTCTGGCAGCAGTTAGTTCTTGGTTGTGCAGTTTAGTGCGGTAAATAAATAGTTCAAATTTAATAAAAAAGCTCAATATTCTTCATCAGAAGTAC
The DNA here is from genome assembly GCA_036704025.1 of Stenomitos sp. Classification (GTDB taxonomy): domain Bacteria; phylum Cyanobacteriota; class Cyanobacteriia; order Cyanobacteriales; family Coleofasciculaceae; genus Allocoleopsis. Next base: position 7,488 of record DATNQL010000530.1, on the reverse strand, counting down.
GAATAAACCCCGTCTCTTTGAGCAAGTGTTGTAGTCTTTCATGAGGAAGTTTTGTGTCTTTCTTACTATTTCCCCACATCTCAGAAAAGAAGTCTTGCATCAGCGCAATGATGCTGCGGTATTGAACAATACTTGCAACATAGAACTCATCTAAATTCATGATGTCATCAGCATAGATTTGCTCAATGTGGTCGAGTAATATAGCTCCTATCTTATAAACAGGTTGTATGTTTTCTTTGATTCCATATTTTTCAAGTATTCTGCGTTTATCGTTCTCTGAACATGAATCATACGACCATCGAATCAAGTGACCTAGGTTCCGTAAAACTTCTCCATAGTCATAAAAGGTGTTCTGCTCAAAGAAAGCTTGTTCTCCTTTCGTTAAAGCAAAATTTTTGTCAAGCACTAAACCAAAATCGCTCAAATAAGTCTGTTCACCATCGGTGAGGATGTTGCGAAAATGTGCGTCGAAGTGGATGATTCCCTTCGTCCTCAAAAAAGCGATCGCCATGCGTAAGTCGTTTAGAGGTTTTTCTAGTTTGTTGGGATTTTCTCGCAGCCATGTTTCCAGGGTATGGGGAATGTACTCTAGGAACAAAATTAACTCATAGTTCGCGTTTGCTCTATCTAACACATAATTCCTGACGTTGGCATTATTTCCCCAGTGTTCCATTTCTATCTCTACATCCGCACGCTGCCCGGAGAATGGAATAATCCGATAATAGTACATCAGTGGAAACGTCGCGATCGCTCCCTCTAATACCCAATGGGTTGTCTTAATATGGGTCACGAGTTCACGAAAAACTCCTAAACCAGTGGAACCAAAGCCATAATTATAATTAGGCGGCAGGTCATAGAGATTTCTGGTGGAAAACAGGTTGTCATATTCGAGGTTTGTAACCGGAACGCGCTTCACAAACACCTTGGATTGTCCCAGGATAATAACGTGATGCATCCCCCAACCTGTACTCGATGCATTCGACTCACTTTTGTAAAATAGAGAACGTAATTGTCCATTCTCTAACTGAGCAAGTTGTGAACTGATCTCGAAATATCTCTTTCTTCTAAGTTCTTTAGAATTCCCAGCCATTTTCCTCTGTGCAGCCACAACTCAAAATCGCGGAATCAGGAAAAGAATACTCCTCATATCATGTCCGGTTAAACACCCATCGTTAGGATTGACGCGGGGACGCGGAGAGTTTTTATGATGGGTAATTAGACGAACATGATATCACAACTTTTTTAATTCACTAGAGATAGGGCAAAAGCCTATGTCGAACTATCTCGGTATAAACCTCGTAGCCTTTTAGCTTTGTCTGAAAAATTGTTCTTCAAAATATTTGCGGACAATGGCTTTCATCTTGTCCTTCTATGAGGTTGATTGGGTTGCTAGTTGTTGCAAGGTGGAATAGTAAGAAGAATCGCCTGTCTTGAAAAGTCCGTACCACGCTTCCAGTGTTTGGTTATTGTACAGATCGAGCTTCTTAAAGATGTGGTAAGCAAAGTCCAAGGGTGCTGTTGAGTGAGCGGTGATGACATTGCCATCGGTGACGACGGGTTGATGTTGATAGAGTGCTGCACCTCGGTAGTTCGTTGCCTGCAAATATTCAGGGGCATTACTGGTATGGTGCTTGTCATCGAGAATTCCGGCACGCGCTAACCCGGCGGTAGCGCCACAAATGGCAGCGACAGGTATGCCTGCGTCTAAAAAGCGTTTTGCTGATTCCAGGATTTCAGAGTTCTTGCCTTCATCCCAAGCTTCGCCTCCCGGCAGAATCAGCATGGCACTTTGCGAAGGTTCCAGTTCATTGAGGGTGATATCCGGGAGAATCGTAACACCACCAATCGTTGTGACAGGTTCAGCATCCAAGCCAACGGTTTGAACGCGATAACGCCCGGGATGTTTTTGCAATGCCGGATTATTAATTCCCGCAACGGCAAAACCCGTTTCCCAATCGGCAAGGGTGTTAAACACAAACAGTTGAACGATTTGCTTCTCCATTGGACAACTCCTGATTGACTCCTAGCACTGCACATGGGGCGGAAACAGCCCAAAGCCAATGATGCGAGGTGGAATGTCTCGCAGAATCGGTAGTTTTAGCAGCGCTGGGGGTTGAAACGTTTGGTTATTCAGCGCACTCTTGATTAGGTTTTGCTGGATGAAGGATTGAAAGGCTTGGATAAAGCGAGTCGGTAACTGCCGTTGCCGTTGAACGGCTGCTAGATGGCTGACTTGCACCTGTTGATTTTTCAACGGTTGACTGAGATGATTGGCGGCTGCCACCGCATCTTGAATTGCATAGTTAATGCCAACTCCTCCAACCGGAGACATGACATGGGCTGCATCCCCAATTAACAGTAGTCCAGGGCGATACCAACGACGAACGTAGCTCGACTCCACCGAGAGAAAGGCAATCTGCTGCCAGTCTTGCAACTGTTGCACCCGTTCTTTGAACTCTGGCAGTATTTCTACAATATTCTGACGCAGGGTTTCTAAGCCAGCCGCCCGTACTTGCTGATATCCGCCTTTCGGGATGACATAGGCAATCTGCCATTGTTCTCCGCGATCAAGCAACACTGTCATCCGTCCTTGCCCAATTCGTCCGTTCAAGCCTTCCGCATCTTCCGGTAAGTGCGGTAAACGGAACCACAAGACATCCATGGGTGCCGAGGTTTGAACCGTTTCTAAGCCTGCCAAGTCTCGCAGTCGGGAATGACGACCATCCGCCCCAATTGTCACCTGCGCCCGGACTTCATGCCAACCCCCATGCCCCCGGTATCTCACACCCCGAATCACGCCATCTTCTTCAATGAACTCCTGAACATTTGCCCCTAACATGAGTTGAAAGTTGGGATACTGTTTTGCTTCGCCCACGATGAAGTCTAAGAAGCGAACTTGGGGCATGACGGTGACGTAAGGGTAGTGAGTCTTGAGATGGTTAAAACTAGGAGAGAAAATGACGCTGCCATCGGATGCTCTCAACGTAATGCTGTGCAGTTTGCTGTGAGGTAATTCCAGTAGGCGATCGGCAAGTCCCATCTCTGCCATGATTTCCATTGCCGAAGGCTGAAGGGTATCCCCCCGGAAGTCGCGATCGAAATCTCGATGTGCTTCTAATAGCATTACAGCAATTCCCTGCCGTGCTAAAAGCAATGCCAAGACTGTACCTGCTGGTCCACCACCTACAATGCAACAATCGACCTGTTGTACATCAATGATTTCGTGAGCTTGAGGAGTTTGGTTATGCTCTTTAGTAGAGACGCGATCGGCTTTGCCGGTGCCCTTCGGGCAATCGCCTTGACTTGAACTCGAGTTAGGTGCCATCTTGAGACTCCTTAGTAATGCAAAGCTGACCCAAAGCTTACCAGACTAAAGGAATCAGCCTATATTTCACCTGATTTCTGTAATCTTCATATCCGTCCAATTCTTCGACTAACATTTTTTCTTCTCCAAAAATTCTAGCAACGAGAAGAAAGGAAATTAAAAGCCCAACTAAAACACCATATTGAGAACCCAGTAATATTGGTGTTCCGATAAATAGAAATATCGCTCCCAGATACATGGGATGTCTCACGCATCCATAAACACCTGTTGAAACAACGTGTTGGCTGCGATCGGTTTGGATTCTGACTAGAGGGGATAAAAAGGTGTTATCCGTAAAGGAGCGGTATAAGAAGAAAAACGAAATGAATAATTCCATCCCTCCCAAAACCTTTAGCCACAAGGGAAAATTGGTTGTCCATTCATATCGTTTGGCATCTATTGGCATAATGACAATCCAAGCCAAGAATAGGAGTTGTAATCCATACAGGAAATACTTGTCCCAGACTTTTTGGTTGTCGGTTCCTGGCTGTTTAAATCTTTCTTTGAGTAATTCCGGGTCTTTCCGATACAAATAAATTACGGTTGATACAGAAATGATAATCAGCCAAATGCTAAATATCCATCCTTCCACCCACAGCCAATCACCGGAAAGGAATAGAACTAATATCGGAACTATGAGAATATAAATTATCGCGAAGATAATCTGTCCTGCTGATAATCTGCTGTTTTCTGTTGCCATTTGCACATTACCGCTGCTGTCTGTTGGATTCGCGGCGTAGGACTTTGGTCTGTTGTAATCCGCGCTTGATTTTAGTGTGGCGTAATCGCTCCATCATTGCACTAGCCGAAAGAATAGTTGAGGCGATGGCTAGGGACATTAGATTTCTTGTATAAATCTTGAAATGCCCCCTAAATCCCTCAATTCTGGGGACTTTGAAACTCCAGCGACCCTACCATCGAGTCAAAGCTGACTCAGCCATATCAATAGTCTTTTCATTGCAATCGAGTCTCCTGATCGCAGCGCATTTTGTTGGTTGTCCAGTGTATCGTAAGTCCCGACTGCACATAACATAAAGTATCAAGGGCATTAGATCACCACTCGACGCACACCATCTAATGCAAGGGGTTGATATGGGAAACGAAAGAACGCATTCATTCCAACAGAAGAGTTTCCACACGCCACAGCCGACGACTCAGTTTGGGAGTCGCCCGTTTCCGGCTCCGGTACAGATGAAGCCGAAGGAGCAACAGACGCCAGACGAGTTGGAGAATGAAGCGTTCAATCAGAACAAGTTTGAAGCCTTTGGACTCCAGCTTAAGGAAAAGAGTGGCACAATCACACCTGTCGAGCAGGAACAATTAGGTCTGTTGCAAGCCAAAATGGATGATTTCTGGGCGCAGAGACGGGAGAGGGCATCGCGGTTTAGTTACGACTTTTCTAAGGTTTCGGTTACTCCGCCTGGAGAACCCGCTGCCCCACAAATCCAGCCCATGAGTCGGCAAGAATCAGAAACCCCCAATCAAACTGGATTACCGGATAATCTCAAAGCAGGGGTAGAAAATCTATCGGGATATTCCCTTGATAATGTCAGGGTTCATTATAATTCGCCCAAACCTGAGCAATTACAGGCATTAGCCTACACTCAAGGGACAGACATTCATGTTGCACCGGGACAAGAGGAACATTTGCCCCATGAAGCATGGCACTTTATCCAGCAGATGCAAGGAAGGGTAAAACCGACAATTCAGATGAAGGGGGTAGAAATTAATGATGATGAGGGGTTGGAGAGAGAAGCGGATGTGATCGGAACGAAGGCATTGGGAAGTGCCGTACTAGGTGAGTTTGACAAAGGTAAAATCAATGCTGATCAGTCGAGTGCCTTGCAACTGAAAAGTGCGGTCATCCAGCTTCAACCAAAGCCTAATGTTAGAGGATCTAGCCAAGACTCTACAAGACTCAAAAATATTGTGAACGCTCTCTTCAAAGGAGCCCCATCGGGCGGTGTGGCTATTGGTGACGGCAGTGCGCTGGCGGCTTGCTCCTATGAGAAAAAGGGAGGGGCGAGAGTTGGCGGGGCAGATCACCAAGCCAAGTGCGCGCAACTGCTGAATGCGGTTGATAAGCTAATCGCACGAACGACCAATCCGCAAGTAATACAAGCAGGAAACCAATTAAGTGCAGGTGACTTGGCGATAGCAACTAAACTTAAAGCAGACTTACAGGATGCGTTGGCTGGCAATTACGTGGGTTAAGACCATGAATTACACGAAAGAGAATTGTATGGAAGAAGTGCTTAAAGCGATTCCGGGTTTCCGGGAGAGTTGGCAAGAGCATTTAGACTACTGGGAGGGTCAGCCCGCTGGTCTTGTTATGGACATGATCGAATTAGCCACTTACGTGAACAATCAATTGTCAAATCAAGAAAATCATGATCTCGAAAATATTTTCCGCTTAATGGAAACTATGCTCAATGAAGGAACCGAGGAAGTCAAGGATGCGGTCGCCACGGGATTCCTAGAGTCCGTTATCAATCCTGTCACTAAGGATACTGAATACCTACCTTTGTTGGTAAGTCTTCTGGGTGAAAAATCACGGGCTTATTGTCAGGAATGGTTAAAGTTTTCTGGCGGAGAGCTTCCTAACCTTTAAACATGAATTATGTGCGACCTGTCTAGTTCTTGCCACTGCCTGAGTGCGGTCGCGCCATGCTTGTTGGAGCGATCGGATTAGGGTGTTCATGTTTAGCTGTGTCGCGCCACTACCGGAGAAGAGCGATCGCACAGACGCTACATATAATTATCAGAGAGTTAGCCCCCCTTAAAAATTAATGCGGCGATAGATTTCTTTGAGGGGAATTTCTACGTTTAAACTGTGCACAACAATCGCCTGCTCAAGGTGAGAGTAAACTTGCCACAGCCAGCGATCGTTATTGGTGCGATCGAGGTTGTGATACTGCTCAACGTAGGGTTCCGTTTGGCTCACCAGCAGATATTCACAAAAACTGGCAAGAGAGCGATATTTTCTGAATTTTTCACCTCGATCGTAGGCTTCGGTAGAAGGCGATAAAACTTCGACAATCAGTAAAGGATTGAGAATTTCATCATTGCGATCGCCATTGAACTCTGGGAAGCCATTCACAACCATCAAATCTGTGTAAGTCCCACACTGATATTCAGGAATCCAAACTCGCAAGTCGCTGTTATACAAACGAAAATCGGTGTCTCTGAGCAAAAACCCTAAGTAAATTAATAAGTTGCTGGCAATCGCACTGTGAGTCTCAGAACCTCCCGACATCGTAATAATCTCTCCATTGCGGTATTCATGGCGTTCTGGATGGGTTTCTTCCATCGCCCGATACTCGTCTAATGTCAGGCGAGTCGTTATTACATCTGGAGGATTGGTTTGAGCAAACACCACAATCACACCTCTTGAACAATTAGCTTTAAAACTAGCTTACAAAATTGAACGCGATCGCTCAAATCTAACTGTCCAAACCTTTAACCAACTGCATAACGAGTAAATTGGCGTTTAAAAGAGGAATGAAAGCCCAGGACAATATCTGAAGTGGGTACACCCATTTCAACTAACCTTTCGGCAACAGAGTCTTCGGTACCATTATATTGAATCCAAATTTTACCATCTTGAATATCAAAGTGCATCACAGGACCAAATACCCTTTTATCTCCTTGCCAACCTACATAAGCGAGTTGATAATGGTCATGTTCGCTATCAAATATTAGCTCAGCTTTTACCGTATCAGTAGTGGTAGCAATTTGAGCGTGTTCAGTCAAAATCTGCTTGACAAATTGTCGGTATTGTTCTAGTTTCTCCATTGCTTAATCTCCTCCAATTTAGGAGCGTAAATTATCAGCTTTTACTCCAAAATCCCTAATTCTCTAGCTCTTGCCACTGCCTGAGTACGATTGCTCACCTCTAACTTGCCGTAAATATTACGAGCGTGCCATTTAACCGCAGCAAGGCTGACGAAAAGTTGGTCAGCGATCGCCTGATTTGACATCCCAGTTGCAAGATTTTGCAAAACCTCCAGTTCGCGATCGCTCAATGGCTCAATCAACGGTTGCACTGGAACCAGTGAGTTAGCTTCAACTGAGCCAAATGCAGCTAACAGGCGATTTACATCATTAAGATAAATGTTCTTTGA
>DATNQL010000529.1:0-6888 GCA_036704025.1 Stenomitos sp. | reverse complement strand
GGATATAAAAATTTTGAAAGGGGTGTGGGGTGTAGGGTGTGGGGTATGAAGGGTATACAAATTAAATGCGTAACTGAATTTTTCGATTTCAGTCGCTTGAATTCAGGCACAAAGCAATAGTTGAGCCGGTTCAATCCCCGTCTGAATTCTTTCCCCGCGTCTCCTACTCTCCGCGTCCCCGTGTCCTTGAAGGGTGCGGCATGACGATGAATATCTTGGGGTGAAGTTTTATTCGCTCACAGGAGAAGGTGTGGCAGTACTCTCAACCTGAAGCTTAAGACCTCGACTTTGAAGGGTTTGTTGAAACAATTCAGTCGGGAGAGCCTGTTCAACTGGCCAAACGCCTGGTTTATTCAGTTGATTGGCAAGCATTAGTTCGGCAATGCTGCCAGTACCCGCACCCGCCGCCACCGCTGTATTTTCATGCACCAACGTTGAGCAAATCCGAGTTGGTTCACCGTCTTTTTGACCCCGAACTTCCGAGCGAATGGCGACACCAATGCCACTAAAGCGATCGCTAACAGAAGTCATGCGGTGGCTGACATGAGCTAAAAACTCAATCCCCCCTGGATTTTTCAGCCAGGAGGACGGAAAAATGTGAGCGGCAATCCAAGTGAGATGATTGTAAAAATCGGGAATCGAGCCAAACTTGGTAATAACGGTTTTTACAGGGAAGGAGTCAACGAGGGTAAAAGCTTCTGGCATATCAAACCAGTAGACACCGGCTTTGCCATAGGGTTGCGGGAATTGAACCGTTTCGCGTGCGCTATAAGGTTTCACCAATTGCCACTGATTATCAATCCAGGCTTCAAACGGTTCTTGTAAACCCAGAAATGTTGTCCGCATGACCGTAACCCCAGCGCCACCGGAACCCGCGACCACATAACTGAGGTGAATTTGTTCCGCCTGATCGAGCTGTTCGACATCGTGACGCACCATGCTATTGGAGATGCCGGGAAAGATGCCTGTATTAATAATCGCCGTAATGCCCGCTGCCCTAGCGCCTTCCCCTAAGGCTAGCGCTTTACGAGTAAAGGAGCGGCTGTCACTGACATCTAAATAGTTTACACCCTGCTCGATGCAAGTTTTGAGGACACTCGTGTCCCGGTAGAGAAATGGGCCGGCACAATGAATGACAAGCTGATGAGCAGCGATCGCTTTTTCTAACCCTTCATGATCGGCTAAATCCAAGGCCAAAAACTCGACTTGCGGCGACTCCTGCGGCTGCACATCGGCTTCCGATTTCAGCGTCCGTCCCGTCACCGTAATCTTAGCCTGAGTATTCGCAATCAGGTCTTGCGCCACACTCCTGCCGATTCTCCCTTGTCCTCCAAGAATTAAAACCTGCTGGTCTTTCATCGCTGCTGCATCGGTAACACTGCGTTCCTTATTTCATCACTTTTGCTCTGTCCAAATCATCGGCAACCGGGATGACTATTTCTCTGTAAAAAGATTGATGTTAGTTGATGATGCACAGTTGCATTCCAAGAAGCCACGCTCTCTTTCCCAGCTCGATTAGAGGTTTGAAACAATCCCTGTCGCCTTAACTAAGGGCGCACCTGAGAGCGCCCCTATGGATACTGATGACAACACTCTTTAAGTAATCTTGAATACGGACTCTACTGCTGATTTAACAGTATTACCAGCATCTTTCAGTTTTTGGGCAATCGGCTGTTGAGTATTCAGAAACACACGGGCACAGTTACGTCCCGGCATCCCAGAGATCGAACCGCCTGGATGAGTCCCAGCACCTGTGAGATATAGATCTTCAATCGGCGTCTTGTAGTTCGCAATTTCCGGCAAGGGACGGAAGAATACCATTTGATCAAGGGTCATGTCCACATGGTAGTAGTTACCCTTGTATGCCCCCAACCGCTCTCCTAGTTCTGCTGGGCTTTCTACACGACGAGCTATGATTGCATTTTTGATATTCGGCGCATAATCTGCCAACTTATCAATTACACGATCCGCCACTTTGTTTTTCAGTTCATCCGTCCAACCTGTACCCTTCAAACCTGTCCCTTCTGCGCCAGCAATTTGGTAAGGAGCAAAGAACTCAATCCATAACGTATGCTTGCCTTCGGGAGCCATCGACGGGTCTAATACAGTTGGGACATCCAAATACATTGAGGGATTAGAGTCGGGAATAATTCCCATCGTTGCCAGGGAGTGGGCTTCTTCTACATGAGCCACAGAATCGGCAATTAGCACTGAGCCAATCAAGTACTCATCTTTGTGGTCAAATCGTTCAAAGCGTGGCACTTCCGACAGGGCACAGTCAATCTTAAGAATGGTTTCATTGTTATTGACAATACGTCGTTCCAATCGCTCTCGTAGGTCGGGATCGGCGGAGTGGGTATCAGCCGGGTCAACCATTTGCAGGAACAATCGTCGGGCGTCAATATTAGAAATCACGCCCTTGTTAGCGCGGTACTCTTGACCTCCACCCACTCTGACACCGACAGCACGACCGTCATCCACTAAAACTTGCTCAACGTGCTGGTCACACAAGACAACGCCACCTTGACTCTTGACCAGATTTAATAAGGCTTTAACCAGTGCACCTGTCCCACCACGGGGTCTAGCCATACCAGGGTTATGACGTAATGACATCATCATCGCCCCAATGGCAAGGGTTTTTTGGGAAGGAGGGGCTCCTAATTCTGAGGCGAGTCTTGCTAGTGGGGCTTTGAGGAACTCGGAATCAAACCATTCGTTGAGGAGATCTTCTGGGCTGGTTAGCATATTACGAACCAAGTCCAGTGCTTTGTCAACGCCACCGACTACGGACAGCAGATCTTTGATATTTTGTGCGCCATAGTTACCGACAATATCGATAATCGACTTGGGCGGCGCATTGAACATGGGAGTAATCGCTTTAGTGACGCGCTGCCAGTAGTCGATAAATTCAGCATATTTTTGGGCATCGCGATCGCTATATCGGGCAATCTCAGCACAAGTCTTCTCAACGGACTTGTGACCCAAAAAATATTTCCCGTCGGGATGAGGACAGAAAACAACGGGGTCACAGAATAGATATTCTAATCCGTATTTGGTTAGTTCTAATTCTTCAACAACCGGGCCGAGGTGAATAAATTCGTGGTCAATCGCGCAGAGGTTGAACTTAAAACCAGGGGCTTCTTCTGGCAACACTTCTTCCGTGGTAGCGGCACCGCCGGGGACGGAACGCTTTTCCAGAAGCAATACACTATAACCCGCTTTGAGCAGGTAAGCAGCACAGACCAGTCCATTATGACCCGCGCCGATTATAACGACATCGTAAGATTGCATGAATAACGCTCTACAAAACAGTAAGTCCAATAACTCCCTGATTGTAAAGAAATGAAAATGTTTGCTAGTCTATCACGGGAAGGATATTGAAGGATAGTCCCAAATGAATAGGGAACCCTCTAGGAGTAGATGTGTCAGGGTTTTTGCCGCAAGAGTCTGGCTTGGGATAGAGCGCTGAGGATCGGGTGCGAATCGTAGAATCCTATGGCTGTATAACCTTCAGACAGAGCAGCACTAGAGAACTCAGCCATCGCGCAGGAGCCGTTTATCTAGCGCTTCGCTCAGAGAGAGCGGATAATGATGACAGGTGCCACGGCCTCCTACTCTTGTGATTGATAGTCCTATCGATCTGTAGAGTCTGGCTGAAAGCTGTTGCCACAGCTATACTGGCAAAGTCTAGATCTTTGTGTAACTAATTAAGTCTGCAATAGCCTATGAATCCTGTAGTTAAAGTTGTTCAACCCTCTGGAATCTTAGACGGCACCAAAGCCGGTCAATTTCGTCAAGAGATTGCTAACCTAGTGGATTCTGGTGTCGATATGGTGTTGGTTGATTTCCAAGACGTTACCTTCATGGACAGCTCAGGGTTAGGGGCGCTAGTTTTGGCGCTAAAAACAGTTCGAGCTGCTGGTGGCAAGCTCTTTATTTGCTCAGTTAATGAGCAAATAAAAATGTTATTTGAACTGACGAGCATGGATCGCGTTTTTGAAATCTTTGCCAATCGAGAAGAATTTGAAAACGCTATTGTTTCTACCCACTAAGGCAAGAGAATCTCTTGCCTGAGAATCGTGTTAATCAAAGTTGATTTCCAGTAGAGACAAATCATCATCAAAATACTCTTTGGGGTTCACGGCTTTAATAGCCTCCAAGATCTGATCTAGATCACGAGTATTTTTACTCCTACAGTCCGTCAAAAGTTGGACGAATGGATCAAGTCCCCAGATGGTGCCGTCTGATTGGTTAATCTCGTAGATCCCATCGCTGAAAATATACAGGGTGCTGGGTTCGACGATTTCACAGCATTCATCAATATAATCGGCATCAGGGAACATCCCCGCGGGTAAGCTTGGAGTCTTCAAGCGTTTCACCTGGATGAACGAATCTGACCTTCCAGAAAGCAATAGGGCAGGCGGGTGTCCTGCACTGGAGTAAACCAGTTGACGCTTGACTCGGTTATAAACCGCGTACCAGATGGTAAAGTACTTATCATTCTTCTGAGTCATCTGGAAGGTTTCGTTCAGCCCTCGTAAGACGTCGCTCGGTTGATAGTAATTAATCTTAGGCAGCGCTCGCGACCTGAGAAGATTCAAAACTTGAAGCGTCGGTAAGGCCGCCCGTAAGCCATGTCCAGAGGCATCCAAAAGATAAACGGCTAAATGCTCTGAATCGAGCCAATAATAATCAAAGCCATCACCCCCCAGTTGCCGAGAAGGAATAAAGCGAGCATCGATTGTGACCGGTGGCTCTGTCAGCCGTTCGGGAAGAATCGAACTCACATATTCAGCCGCTTCGGCTAACTCTTCCTCCAACAACTGCTTCTGATGTTGCAAATCGCGGTTGGCTTCATGTAGCCTTAATCCGGCTCTAACTCGTGCCTTCAATTCAGCCATTTCCACTGGCTTGGTTAAAAAGTCATCCGCGCCAGCATCCAACCCTTCAACACGATCCTCAAGTGCATTTCGAGAGGTCAGCAAAATGAAGATAGTCGTGGAAAGTTCTGGTGTTGCCTTAACTTGGCGACAGACCTGTAGGCCGTTCATGCGTGGCATATTCCAGTCACAAAGGACGAGTCCCGGACGTATCTTGCGTGCCAGTACTAGACCATCTTCACCGTTACTGGCAACTGAAACCTCGTAACCTTGGTTGTGCAGTGTCCGTTTCAGCAAGATTTGAATAGCCGGATCGTCATCAATAATCAAAATTTGGTTCATGGCATCGAGGTACTACAAGTCATGCTTAGGAGATTGCAGATGCACAGATTTAGAACGTCGATAATTACTAGGTTCAGTTCGAGTGTAGTCTAATGAGAAAGTCAGATAAAACTGCACAGCAAGTTAATCAATGGTAGAGCATGGGCTAAATCCAGGCTAGACTAGATTTTTCAACAGGGAGTATCGGCATCTTGACAACCATGATGAAAGTGCTGTTGATTTAAAAGGCTTTGAGCAATTGAAAGACTTTCACCAATTTAGCAAGCAAGTTAAGAGTGACCTCAAGGTGTTAGAAGATGTTTTGTTGTGGTTTGACCAACTGAACCGACCTTCTATCCCCAAAAAAGTTTGGTTACAGTGCCAATTAGCCTTAGCCGAGGGGTTCACCAACGCCGTCCGTCATGCTCACAAAGGTCTACCGACCAATATATCCGTAGATCTTGAAGTGGCTATATTCCCCCAACATTTAGAGCTGCGAGTCTGGGATCATGGGCCACCGTTTGATTTAGAACAGTGGCTCCAGGCTCACGAGCATAAGATAGATGCTAGTGCTGGAGGTGGGCGTGGGCTGGCAATCTTAAAACAAATTGCCGATCAGCTCAGTTATACGCGCACGGATGACAACCGCAACTGTTTATTGCTCGTGAAACATTTTTAAGAGACGCCATCCTATCCGGTCTATGCAAGGCTGTATGGTTCTCGCTTTCAAACTCAGCGTCAGCGACAAGAGGCGGATCAGGCTGAAATCGATCTGGTTGCCTGCCAGGGGCTTTTTTGAAAGCGGGACGAAGTCCTGCTACTACCAGAAATTTATCCTTCATAGTTCATCGTTGTTTCGTCAAAGGGTTGATGAGCCGCATTCATTGTTGCTTGTGAGCTGATAATCCCTGACTGGAATAGCCTGAAATGGCTGAGCGGTTCGTTTGTGCTTGACCACAACCGGAACCCCTCCAGAAGGGACTAAGGTAATGCCCCGGCGGACAGGTTGCACAGGACGGGGATCGACCAACGCAAGCTGATAACGGGATAGAATCGTTGCTAGTACGAGTTTCATTTCCAACATTGAAAAGGCCATTCCAATACAGCCACGAGCGCCGCCACCAAAAGGGAGATACTCATAAGGCGAGAATTTTTGGTGAAGGAACCGCTCTGGTTTGAACTGATTGGCCTCCGGGAAGGCTTCTGGACGGCGATGAGCTAGATAAATACAAGGAATCAGAATTGTCCCTGTATCAAAATGGTAGCCTGCGACTTGCACCGATTCCAAGACTCTTCGGGGTGTACAAATCAAGGCAATGGGATTGACTCGCAGGGTTTCGGCACAGACGGCTGTCAAATAAGGGAGTTGGGCGATCGCTTCTGGTTGGATGTCATCCCCTAAAGCGTCGAGTTCTTGTCGTAATTTCTCATCCGCTGAGGCGGTGGAGTGAATCCAGTAAACAGCCCAAGCCAAGACAGCGGCTGTCGTCTCATATCCGAGGAGCAGGAGAGAAACGAGTTGATCACGCAGCTCAACATCACTCATCGGTTGCCCCTTCTCATCTCGCGCTGATATCAGCATAGAGAGGATATCTGTGCGAGAGGCATCGGCTTGCTCACGGCGTTCTTTAATCTCGTCGTAAATTAGGCTGTCAATTTGTTGGCGGCGTCTCAGAAAGTGCCCCCA
>DATNQL010000528.1:0-8105 GCA_036704025.1 Stenomitos sp. | reverse complement strand
ATTCATTGTGCAAGCGGTGGTGTTCCAAGATGGTGGCATCACGGTGCTAGGAGCTAACATCACCAACATGGGATTGATTGGCACGTTTGGCGGTTACTATCTCTATCGCACGATTCGTCGGGTTTTGGGTCGTGATACCTGGCAAGGAATAGGGGTTGGTACCGCCGTTGCGGCTTGGACAAGTGTTTTTATCGCTTCAAGTTTATGTGCCGCGCAAATTGCCCTATCCGGCACCGTACCCTTTGCAGTGGCGATGTCGGCAATGGCGTTCTGGCACTTGCTGATTGGGATTGGAGAAGCGCTGATCACGTTGGTAACGGTGAGTTTTATTTGGCGGACTCGACCCGAACTGCTCTATGATCCTCCTCGAAAGCGGAGAGCATCGGATTCGCGTTCAGCGAAGCTGGTGCCGTAGGCAATCGCTCGTGCAGCGTTAATGGTTTGTATTAATTTGGATAGGGATGAAACGCTATGAGTGAGAACCTTTCGCCCTCACGCAACCGTGCTTTTTTCATTGCTGGCTTAGGTGTAGCCCTGCTGATTGCAGTGTTCCTCTCTCCGTTGGCTAGCCAAAACCCAGATGGCTTAGACCGCGTCTCGCAAGATTTAAAATTTGACCACAAGGCAGCAGAAAATACACCAGCCAGGAAGTTGCCTTTTGCACAAATTTTTGATGAGTATGCCCTCAAAGGGGTACCCGAATCTGTCGCAACGCCCTTAGCCGGTTTAGTCGGAACCTTAGCAACGTTTGGCTTAGCTTGGGGAATCGGCAAACTGGTTGTTCGGGGTTCGGGTTCATCGTCTACAGATACTCAGACATCCCCTGATGCACCACCTTCAGATGAACCACTCGATTAGTTAGGACTTACGTGAATGCTGCTGCACATAGGGGCGTTTCATCTCGATCTTAATAGCAAACAAACGACGCTCTGGCACTTATTAGCGCCCCGTACCCGACTGTTGTGTACGCTGCTTTTAGTATTTGCGATCGCACTGACTCCCAATGGACGATGGTGGACTTGGGCCATTTATGGTTTAGGTGCGCTCAGTGTTATCCTGCTGAGTCGGGTCACTCTACCTGTATTGCTCAAACGCATCGCCGTCGAGTTTGCCTTTGTTGGGGTTGTGCTGTTGGGTACATTGTTTCGAGAGGGCGGTGAGGTACTTTGGTCTTGGGGTGTGTTCAAGATTACAACAGTAGGGTTAACAGTGTTGGGGAGTGTGACACTCAAAGCCTTACTTTCTCTCATCATGTTGAATGTCTTGACCCTAACCACTTCCATTCCAGCATTGCTCAATGCCTTAGTTGCCCTGCGAACTCCTCCCCTGTTAGTGGCGATTTTGGCATCGATGTATCGCTACATCAATGTCTTGATTGAAGAGTTTAACGCCATGCGGCGGGCGGCAGCCTCTCGCAATTTGAGGGGTAAAAATCGCTGGCAGCGCCGAGTCATTGGCAATATGATGGGTTCTCTGTTCATCCGCACCTATGAACGGGGAGAGCGAGTGTATCAGGCAATGCAGGCACGGGGTTATCAAGGCGTGCCGATTGTTGAAAAAGTACCATCCGGCGGACGCTTGGATGTCATGGCTTTGACTATAACGAGTATTTGGATACTGTTGGGGCAAGCGGTTTACTTACGTTCAGGGTTGTAGGCCGCACTGAAGCTCTACTCCAAACAGCATTTTATACTCTTAAGCCACAATTCTCATCTTCAAAAGCCTCATGCATCATAATCCGATCGCAATTGAAAACCTTAGCTATATTTACCCTGATGGAACTCATGCATTACGGGGTATTAATCTTTCGATCAAAGCCAATGAAAGGGTTGCTTTAATTGGAGCTAATGGTTCGGGAAAATCTACCTTACAATTACACTTAAATGGCATCATTCTGCCCCAAGAAGGGACGGTAACAATTGGAGAATGGTCTGTTACGCCAGAGAATTTACGAGAGATTCGGAATTTTGTGGGGTTAGTGTTTCAAAACCCCGATGATCAGCTATTTATGCCTACGGTATGGGACGATGTAGCTTTTGGCCCAATGAATCAGGGTTTGCGAGATGAAAAACTGATTAATCGCGTTTGTCAAGCCATGATCGCGGTTGGGATTGACCCCGATTACTATGGTCAACGCAATACAGATAATTTATCAGGGGGGGAGAAGAAACGAATTGCGATCGCGGGTGTTTTAGCCATGAATCCGCAGGTATTAGTTTTTGATGAACCTTCTGCTCAATTAGATCCCCGTTCTCGTCGTCAATTAATTAATCTATTGCATCGCTTGCCGTTAACTCAATTGATTGCAACGCACGATTTAGATTTAGCGTTGGAACTTTGCGATCGCACGGTGGTGTTAAGTCAAGGAGAAATTGTCTTCGATGGTAAAACGGAGCAGGTTATGAGTAATCCAGAATTTTTAGAGCAGCACGCTTTAGAATCACCGTTGTGTTACAGTCGTCCCTATTGTCAACTTAAAGATGCACCGGTTGCCATGGCGATGATGAGTTAGTTTTAGGGTTTAGCGGCTGTTCTTATCATTTGGGTCAACTACTTTACACCCATATCAGAGTTAGATTAACGGCCGCTTATTTCACCGTAAACTCAGTTTTCATGCCAGCCTGAAAGTGTCCGGGTAAATTGCACACTAGTAAGTAGCGCCCCGGCGTAAGATTGAGCTGGAGAGTTTGTGTCGTTCCACTTTTCAACTGACTTTCGTTAATCTCACCCACGTTTTTGAATCCTTTAGCATCTTCAATCAAATTTCCTCCCTTAAGAGGGAATTTTTTATGGGTAAAGTCATTTTTCAAAACTACAAATTCGTGTGGCTTTTTACCTTCGTTTTTAACCACAAATGCAACCTGTCCAGCGGGAGCTGTTGCTGACGAGAGTTGAAATAGCATTTCCTTTGCTGTGACGTTAATCTTAGTTACCTTAGGGGCTTCTTGAGCTGTTGGTGGACTGCTAAGCGCACTGGGAGAAGACTGAGTTGGTACAGGATTCAGGGCGTTGGATTGAGCTTTCTTTTGATTTGAACAGGACGTCATTGAGGATAGGACGACACAAATGGTTAGGCTGTTGAGAATAATGTCTGTTTTCATTGATTCGTTTTGCATTCAATTGTTCGGAATCTATACGTTAGAGATGAAATTGCTGTGGCTATAGTATGAACTTCCAGTGACATTCTTGGTTAGCCTGGTTCTCTCTCCATTTGGCTAGACAGGAACGCTACAGTCAACAAAAGCGATCTGTCTTAACATGCTGCTCAGCCACCACGCACAGAGTAGGATGGGTTTGGTTGCGGCGCTCAATTTCGTTTCGTTATCCTAATGCTTCATCTCCGTCCAGTGAACATGACACGCGGTTAAAAGGCTCTGTTCGGTTTCTATGGATTACATCTTGTTGTTCAACAAATGTGATCATAACTCCAAAAAGTTCATTTTTTCTTTATGGCTATGAACAATAATCAGCCAATCATTAAACAACGAATTTATGAAATATTAGAATCTTCTAATCCTCATGATTTTCTCAGCAACCTCGATGATTGGGGGGTGACTTTATTAGTCATATTAGATGTTAGTGCTTTTATCCTAGCAACATCCAAAACCAGTGCTTTTGCACTTAATCCTTTTTTGATTGATATTGAATGGGTAGCCGTTGTCTGCTTTACAATATTATACATTTTACAACTCTGGTCATGCACCATTGATATCCGCTATAATCATCCCTTTTGGGGTCGCTTCAGATATGCTATTACCCCTTTAGCGATCATTGATTTGCTGGCTATTTTACCGTTTTATTTACTGCTATTATTTCCGGATGTTGCACTGATAGAATCCACCGATTTGTTGCGGCTGTTACGATTACTTAAATTAATTAAATATTCAGAGGCTCTACAAACAATATTGCGAGTGATCAAAATTAAAAAAGATGAATTAATCATGACTCTGGTGGCTGTCTTTATTTTACTCATCTTCGCTTCGAGTGTAATGTTTTTTGCGGAAAGAGAAGCACAGCCGGAAGCATTCCCTAGTATTCCTGCGGCTATGTGGTGGGGGGTTGTGACTCTCACCACTGTAGGTTACGGAGATATTTACCCCGTGACGGCAATCGGGAAATTCTTTGGTGCAATACTTGCCTTTATTGGGATTGGATTATTTGCCCTACCGGCGGGAATCATTGCCTCTGGCTTCTCGACAGAAGTTGAACGAAGAAAAGAGCTAGAGAGCCAAGAATTTTTAGAAATCACCTCAAGCCTTAGCCAACAGCCGTTGACGCCGGAGCAACAGCAGCGAATGAGCGCCTATGTGGAACGCAGAGCAGAGCTGATGAATCTGTGCATTGAAGCGGCGAAGGGGAAGTTTGGCGATCGCTTTGAGGATGAAGCGATCATCCGAGACTTCGCCATCTCCCTATACGCGGAAGCCGTTCGCAAGTTTAACCTGTAATTATTTGCAAGTAGGGAGTCTGTTTTGAGTACAGGTTGCTATTCCCCTCAAAAGTCAGCTCCAATCACCTAAAACCCTTGCAACCATTGAGTTTCACTTGAGTACAACAATACTAGCACCCTTCTCTATAAATACTCGTACCCCTGTCCAAAAATACTAGTGCCCCTACCCCAAACAATTTTGAATGTCTTTTAATTGGTGGGTTTGAGCCATTTGAGTACAGCCTTAATTAATCTAATTAACTCTGATCCGCACTCATCTCCACAGCCCTCTTCTAGCAGGCTGATATAAAACCAATATTGAAAACTGATTGCAATAGATTGACAACATACTCGGAAATTACTATGCTTTTTTTTGCGAATAAGTTCCAGTAGCTATCTAGACCTGCTGATTTCCAGGCTGGCAGCGCTGTAGT
Source organism: Stenomitos sp. (assembly GCA_036704025.1). GTDB lineage: Bacteria > Cyanobacteriota > Cyanobacteriia > Cyanobacteriales > Coleofasciculaceae > Allocoleopsis. The sequence goes on along the minus strand of DATNQL010000528.1, from coordinate 3,242 downwards.
GAGTTAGCAGACGTATAAGGCTTTTTTCGGCTGATAGAAGCTATATTTTTTAGTTTTCAGCTATTTTTTGGCTATTTAATCACCTTAAAGCTGCAATATCGCTGCAAGCTTAACAATTTTGTAATCTTTTATGAGTCAAGCGCCATGACCGCTAGAAACATTTGAAACTGATTAATAAGAAATTTTATTATTAATCGGTTTTGTTCACAATACTTTACACAAGGAGGATGACCAAGGGTGCAAGAGTCACCAGCAAATGTTTCACGCGATTTCCCTAAGCCGCTAGATATCGCCCAAGTCTGTGTCTATGGGCTAAGCATTCTATCAGCGGGGTTGTTTCTCTTTTTGCCGTTCTTCAACCTATTGCATCCGAGTCCCTGGCAGCGATGGATGGGTACAATCCATGGCTGTGGAGCTTTACTCGCAACAATCGTGGCTGTCTATGCAGGGCATTTAGCGTTTCCTTTACTCAGGGGCGTCAGTCATATCCTGCCCCAGATGCGTACCCTCACCTTTTGGTCAACGTTGCTCGCGTTTTTGGCGATCGCTTCTGGTAACTGGGCTTACATGCGATACCGAGCTGGAATGGATTTTGGTGGTGCCCGCGCTTGGCTCAAGGAAAACACGCCCTTAGCCCAGTACGTACTCATGGAGTATCACGAATTCAGCGTACTGTTTACATTGCCTTTGGGAGCTGCCTGTACTTGGATTTTGTGGAACTATGGTGACTCAATTCTAGAAAAGCAAAATCGCCCAGTTCTAGCCGTTACCTGTGTGGCTTTGATGGCCATGATGTTTTTTGCGATGGGTGGCTTAGTAACAGGACTTGGTGTGGCTAAAATTCATTCTTTGTAAAGGATTAGAAGTTTGGACAACGACCTCCATCCTGAATCTTAAATTTGTCTCAAAAGGTAATTGATGACTCAAAAACTATCCCGCAATCTTCAAGTAGAAGATGAACCCATATACGGTGCCATTTGGAAGCGATTCAAATACTTTCCCAAAGGCTTAGCTATCGGTTCTCAAAATCCACCAACTGTTTCCGGCCCCGCAGCTGCGGCCTTAATTAGTGCAGCATTGGGTTGTTTTGTGATGATGGTGACTCATCACTTATCGGATACATCCAAAGCACGAGAAAAGATTGTTTGGATGATAGGGAGTTGGATACCGGGAAGCCGTAGCGATGATCCAATCTGGGGCAATATTGGCAGTTACACCGGAAAAGAAACGATGTTGTTGGTCGGCTGGCTGGTGAGTTGGCCTATCCTCCACTTTCTCTGGAAGAACAAATCGATCAAATCCAGAACGATCTTTTTCTGGTTATTTACCTTATTGATTGCTGCCACGGCGATGACCTGGCATCCTCTATTTCCCTATTTGCCATTAACGTAAGACATGAGGAGTTGAGTAATGGAGACAGGAATACAAAATCGGTCACTGCAAAATAAGCGGATATCAGCGAAGGAGCTGCATACTTACATCTGGATTTTGATCGGAGTTTTCACTCTTGTCGCCGCTACATTCCCTACGGCTTTGATGCGAGTTAGTAAGGACAAAAAATTTGCCGCTTATAACTTTCACTTGAAGTCTTTGACTCTTGAGGGTCAGTTGCCAACGTCGTTTAGCCAATCACCAGGTGCTCAGCCTGTTATCGATCAGCCTTCTGCACGGACGGCAAGGAGTAGCAATACGGAAAAAACCCTCAATATTTCCGGCGCGTCAATTACCAACCAGGCGGCTCAGGCGCGTCATCCGTCTAACGCGACAGCAGAAATTACCAACACCGAGCAACTCGCCGCCTTGAACCAAAAGCTACACAGCCAAATTGAGCAAGTTTGGCAAGCCAGCCGCCGCAGGTTCGATCAGGCGTTAGAGTACCGCATCAGTGTACGCGAAGACGGAGCGATCGCAACCTACGAAGCACTCAATCAAGCTGCCTCGGATTCCCTGCAACACACTCCCCTACAACAGTTGCTGGTGTCTCCTACCCCTAGCACAACCAGCACCCAAGCCAAGGGTTCTATCCAGGAATCCGTCGGTCAATTTCGGGTTGTGTTTACTCCTCAAGGAATACTCGAAGTCAGCCCTTGGCATGGATGGGGTCGGTAATACTGCTTTGGGTTGTTTGTTTTTCCAGCCAACAACTAACAACCTTTGCTGATAGGCGAGCTACCTAGCTGTTGAGAATAATTGACACTTAAAAAGTGAAGAATTATTCTTCTAAATTAGACAATTATTTGCAATAACTTGCGATTCATGCCAGACCCATTTCTGCTTAAGAAAACTCCTTTGTGGAATCGTCGTCAACTGCTCAAGTTGGGACTGGCAGGAATTGGCGTGGCGGGAGCGGCTTTGGCTGCACAACAGGTTGCCCAAACGCGCCAGTCAACCACGAAGGTTAGAGTGCCTCCGCTTCCCAATGACGCCTCTCCCGCTGAAGGTCATGGGAGTAGCCCTATGGCAGTACTGCGAAATTTTGATTATGGCACAGTCAAAAAAGAAAACGGACGGACGATTCGGGAATTTCGGATGGTTGCTGGAAACAGTACCGTTCAGCTCAATAGTGCTGTATCTTTCGTGACTTGGAATTTCAATGGTCGTGTGCCAGGGCCAACGCTACGAGCTAGAGAAGGCGATCGCGTCCGGATTATTTTCCTCAACAACGGTGGACATTCTCACTCCATGCACTTTCATGGCATTCACCCGGCTGAGGCTGATGGTGTCAAACCCGTGCGTCATGGTGCGGCAACGATTTACGAATTTGATGCCGAACCCTACGGAGTTCATCTCTACCATTGCCACACTTCACCGGTCACACGACATATCAGCAAAGGATTGTATGGCATGTTCATCATTGACCCTCCTCAAGGGCGTCCCCCTGCGGATGAAATGGTGATGATTATGGGCGGTTATGACATCAACGAGGACAACAAAAATGAACTGTATGCCTTTAACGGGATGCCGCACTACTATATGGAACACCCGATCCCCATCTATCAAAACCAGCTCGTGCGATTGTATCTGCTCAATATGATTGAGTTCGATGCAGCCCTTACCTTTCATATTCATGCCAACTTCTTTCGCGTGTATCCCACCGGGATGACTCTGAAGCCAACGCAGGAAAGTGATGTAATTACGATGGGGACAGCAGAACGGCACATCCTAGAATTTGCCTATCCTTACACGGGCAAGTATATGTTTCATCCCCACCAAGATGCGATCGCTGAAACCGGTTGCATGGG
>DATNQL010000527.1:0-8323 GCA_036704025.1 Stenomitos sp. | reverse complement strand
TTGGGGTTGCCCTGGTAGCCGTCTACGAAATCCCAGATGTACACAGCGCGATCGCCTAAACGTTTCCCCGCCTGTGCGATCGAGGCTTCCACTCGCTCTTCTTCGGGGGTGGGAATATAGATCAAGGGGTACCGCGCCCGGAGCAGCAGCTCAAATTCATCATTAAAACTCATGACACACCAAGGTTAGGGGCAACACCAAGAATTAAAAATTGAGGCAACTCTGTTCAAATTCCATCGTTCTCATTCTTCCATCCAATCAGCAGACTATCCAGGGAGTTGTTTTTTCAAGTTGGCCAGAGCTTGCCAACGCTGATCCATCAGCGCATTACTCCCTGCGTCCTGATCATTAATCTGAATGCCTGGGCAATCTGGGTTACAAAGCTGCCGAGGGGGAATTGCCAAACAAAGTTGCTCGTATAGCCAAACATCGGGTTGAAAATAACCTTGGGGTGGCAGCGTTTCAACCAAATCTTCCAATGCCGTCTCCCGTTCTAACGGTCCTTCATCGGGTTGGTCGGCTGATTCATCTAACCAAACCATTTCTGAGGCATCCACTTTTAGACGGTGGTTGTACTGTTGCAAACAGCGATCGCACGTTAAGGTAATAATCGTTTCCGCGTGAGCCGAAACCTCTAGATAATTCCCTTTATGCGTCACTTGCATCCGACCGCGCACGGGGGTGAGCGTCTCTAAACCCGCAATGCACTCATTAACTGGAATAACCTCTGTCTGCTCTGGTAGCTTAAGCAGCCAAGGAATATGAATGGCTTCCATGATGCTTATCCTTTTGTTTATTAACCCCTAGGCAGCGATAAAATAGACCCTTAAACAGAGAGCGATCTAGAAACGCTCATCGTTCCCCAACAACTCTTTAGCGCAGACGCACAACCAATCGTCGGTCAGGCTCTTGTCCCCGGCTTTGAGTCTCCAAGTCTTCGCATTCCTTCAAAAAGGTATGAACTTGACGGCGTTCTGCGGAGGACAAGGATTTCATTTCATATTCTTGTCCCGTCTCGCGCACCGTCTGGGCGGCATGGGCTGCCATTGCCCGGAGTTCCTCTTGACGCCGGAGGCGATAACCATCGAGTTCTATGGTATAAGCGGCTTGTCCTTCTTCATCCTGCCCTAAATTCAGAATGGAATTAGCCAAGTACTGAATTGCATCAAGAACGATACCGTCAGGGCCAATCAAAATTTCAATTTGTTGGGGAGTCAGTCGGGTTTGATCGATGGTTAACCAATAGTTTGGCTTATCGTCGCTTGAGTCATCGATGAGGGTTGGACTGACCGATGCTGTCAACTTGGATAAACCCAGGAGTTCCTCCAGCCACTGCTGACCTCGCTGCATGAGCTGCTTGTCCATAACTAACTCGAAGCCTTTTTCTTAGAACGTCGTTCAAAAGGCAGTGATTCACGCTTCTCCCCAGCTTTGGTTTCTTTCTCTTGCGTCTCCATCATTTTTTGAATGTTTTCGGGCAAGGGTTCGCGCATCAAAATAAAGGTCTGGGCTGTCTGAAAAATATTGGCTATCACCATATACATCAGTACACCCGCAGGCAAGGGGAAGAATAAGAACATCCCAGAGAACAGGATAGGAGTGAGCTTATTCACCGTTGCTTGCTGCTTTGAGGCGTCATCACTCGCCGCGTTCTGGCCTGAAAGAAGCTGGTTGACATACAAACTAATGCCAAACACGAGAATCATGCTGATGACATCCCAATGAATACTTCCATCGGGTTCAAAAGCACCCACGCGCCCTAGAGCATCAATGAAGAGAAATCCTTTGTCAGCCGCTAATCCCGGCAGGCTGCCCTGAAGCGTTACTTCTCCCGGTTCTAGGGCTTCCAGGGTTCCGTCTGGCTGAATCCGGATGTGTTCTGCCCCTTTGGTCACTTGCCATTTGGGCGCAATTTTCGTCTCTGGATACTCAGTTAACAAATTGTTAAGTGGTTTTCCTTCAACGGTTTGAAACTCTACTTGGGTTTTTTCTCCAACGACTAAACGGCTGCCCCCTGGGAGAATAGCCGCCACTGGGGCATGAACACCATCAGCGATGTAAATGTTTTGGGGTTTGGTGGCAAACGCTTGGGGCTGAATCAACTCCATTTGCTCTCTCGGAAAGATTTGGAGATTGACGGCGTAATTAACGTCAGAAAATGGTGACCCCCGCAAGGTTGCAAATAAGGCAAACAAGACCGGCATTTGCAGCACGACGGGTAGACAGCCAGCTAAGGGATTGCCAAACTCTTTGAAGAGTTTGCTCATCTCTTCCTGCTGTTTAGCGGGGTCATCTTTGTAGAGTTTTTGAATCTCTTCTTGCCGCTTTTTCATCAGCGGTTGAGTGATTCGCATGCGCCTCATATTGCGAATGGAACCAGCGTTCAAGGGAAAGAGGGCAAAGCGAATCACAAGGGTCAGCGCCACGATGGCGAGACCATAGCTTGGCACAATCCCGTAAAAGAAATCCAGGATTGGCAGCATGACGTTGTTGGAAAGAAACCCGACACCAAAATCCATTCGTGTAAAGTCTACCTAGGCGCTGTAAAGTTTTCTGAATCTAATCTATCTAATATTCGTCCCAATGCGAGACGGTTATCCGGTAAGCATTGATAAATACCCCAATTCTGCTTGGCCTGAAGGCAGAAGTTTGGGGATGTGAAGCGTTGATTCTTGTTCTTTTTCGGTCACAGAGGTTGGGTCTCTTACGACACCCCTGGCTCTAAGCCTTCACGGAATCAAGCGGCCTACCTGTTTTTTGGGCGGCTTTTTCAGCAATGTGGTCATAGATTTCGCGGAACCGGGGGATGGCTCGTATTTCCAGACGACTGCCATCTTTTAGGGTGACCACAATGTCTCCCCACCCTCCAAAACCACGGGGAACTTTAACAACTTTCACCACTTCTGAGAAAATAATGTCTGTGCGATCGCGCCCTTGCCAACCCCCTGTGATTGAAATACGGCGATCCGTAATTCGATAGCGCAGCCATAAGGCACGAACAATGGCTCCCACGGTCAAGGGCAAGCAAATTACGGTGAACCCTAACAAAATATTAATAATCAAATCGCCAACGTGAGGGCCACCTTCGTAGAAAACTTCCTCTTTAATGCCCATTCAATACCTCTGCTTCTGCCAACAACTGCTCTAATTCTCGCAAAAATTGTGCATAATCGCACCGCTCGGCTCCTGGTCGTACCCCTACAATGAGTTGCCATCCTGGAGAGAGTTGGGGTAACAACTGGCGTAAAGCTGCCCTAATCAGCCGCTTAATTCGATTGCGAACCACCGCTTTTTTACTAACTTTTTGACTGACAGAGATGCCAATGCGAGTTGGAGGCGGGTTTTGATGGGGTGACGATAACCTCTCGGAAATCGGGGCGTCCACAGTACTGGCGCGTCGGGGCAAACCTCGCAAAGTTAAATAACGCCCAGTTCGGCGTATTCCTTTTTGATAAACGAGCTGAAAATCTCGCCAGTGCCTGAGTCGATGCACTTGAGGCAATGCCACGCTTATACTCCAGTACGAGGACACAACCGACCACTAAACAAGGAAGGCAACCACTACTCGATGCAATCGTCACTCAAACTATACCGAGAGACGATAACGTCCTTTTTTTCTACGAGCTTTAATCACGTTTTGACCGTCTTGGGTACGCATCCGTGCGCGAAAACCCGACTTTCTTTTCCGTTTGCGGCTGGTGCCGCCTAGTGTGCGTTGAGTCATATACTTTTACTTCAAAAAAATTCCATCTGACCCTTTGTTCAAGAGTCACAATCTACTAGAGTAGCACTTTGACCGTGAAGGAGATGAGTCATTCTGGGTAAGGGATGGAAAGTGGGAGGTTATAAGTTCTCCTCGGATCACTGAGTCCCTCGTTCACAATCCTCTTGCCGAGAGGATTTTAACTATCTACCGATACTCACAATCCAAGTACCAACGTAACGGGGTAAGGGAACATCACCAGGCGTCATCACTTGGGCGTTGAAATAGTACATGCCACCAAAGGGCGGATTTTTCACGTTGGAGAAGACAACTTCAATGCTATTCCCCGCCTGGATTGGCTCTTCTAACTGGATCTGAATGACGTGATTTTCTTTATCCCAGTTCACTTCTGAGATAGGCATCTTTTTATTTTTGACACGGACTTCCACTCTCTTGGGGTCAAACTTGCCGTCATAATAATCAGGATAAGAAATGGCAATCTGGGCAACCCCTAACTCCAATTTCTTGCCAGGGATTTTCAAGCGGTAACGATCCCATCCGTCCGGCTGACCCCCAAAATCTAAGTAATAGTTCAGTTGATTTTCACGAGCCACACCGCTCCACAGGGTAAAACCGGAGTTGTTCTGTGCCCAGCTTTTGACGGAAAACCCTGTGATGATACAACCCGTAACGGCTACGGCAGAAATCATGGATCGCATCAACGATTTTTTAGATAACATAGGCTGACTACTCTTAAGAGTAGGGTAATGAGGTTTGTCACTAAACTTTACTATTTTTGACCCTTGGTTGACTGAATCAAAGTTGAGTTACTGCGGATAATCACAGGTGGTGACGTGACAGACTCTGAGAAAGTGCCTCGGACACTGGCTTTGACTCCTGGATTCAGCAAGTCGATCACTCAAGAAAGGGTTGGGTCGCTAGGAACCCCGAAGCCGATGGGAGATTCAGTAACGTAGATTTTAACCAAAATGAGCTTGTTATTAAGATTTTATTAAAGTTTTTTGAGTCGCTTGTCAATGCCTGACCCGAACTTGATGGAGCCAGCGAATATTTAAGACAAGTTAAAGATCGCCTTCGGGATCGGGTAGGCAACACTAGGATGCAAGTGAGAACATTTCTGGCATCCCTTGCCAAATCAGCTTGCTAAGTGCAAAGTGTTAGTTGCTCTCTGGAGGGGCCAGGGAGATATCTGCCTTGCTAATTCAAACGGCTAGTTCTGTTTAAGTAAGTTTACTCATCCTCACTAGCTTAAGTCACAAGGAGCGTTCATGAAAATAGCGATCGCGAAAGAAATTGAAGTCGGTGAGCGTCGCGTCGCGCTAAATCCGGATACTGTTGCCCGATTAGTGAAACAGGGCTTAGAAATTTGTGTAGAAAGTGGTGCCGGAGAGGGTTCATTTTTCAGTAATGAGACTTACGAAACCGCTGGTGCCAAAATCATCTCTGATGTCAGTGCTTTGTGGGGAGAAGCCGATATTCTACTCAAAGTTGGCCTCCCCAAAGAGCATGAAATTCATCAGCTACGGGAAGGGAGTGTTTTGATTAGCTTCCTCAATCCCTTAGGTCAGCCAGAGGTGATTGAGCAACTCGCCCATCGAAAAGTCACAGCATTGAGTATGGAGCTGATTCCGCGTACCAGTCGTGCTCAAAGTATGGATGCTCTCTCCTCTCAGGCAGGTGTAGCAGGATACAAAGCGGTATTGATTGCGGCGGCGGCTTCACCAAAGTTCTTCCCCATGTTGACAACGGCGGCGGGTACCATTAAGCCGGCCAAAGTATTTGTGATGGGGGCTGGAGTGGCAGGACTACAAGCCATCGCGACGGCTAGACGCTTAGGTGCTGTTGTCGAAGCCTTCGATATTCGCCCAGCCGTTAAAGAAGAAGTGCAGAGTCTTGGGGCTAAGTTTGTCGAAGTGACACTGGAGGAAGACACAGTCGCCGCCGGGGGTTACGCCAAGGAAATTTCGGAGGCATCCAGGCAGCGGACTCAGGAAGTGGTGACGGAACATGTTAAAAATGCCGATGTGGTAATTACAACAGCTCAGGTTCCTGGTAAAAAAGCACCGTTACTGGTTACTGAAGAAATGGTGCAACAGATGCATCCTGGCTCTGTGATTGTTGACCTGGCAGCAGAGCAAGGCGGCAACTGCGCTTGCACGGAACCGGGTAAGGATGTTGTGCGTAATGGGGTGACGATTATTGGCCCCATTAACTTGCCTTCTTCGATGCCTGTACACGCCAGCCAGATGTATGCCAAGAATATCTCCACGCTGTTGCAATATCTGGTTAAGAATGGCGAATTACAGCTCAATTTTGAAGACGACATCATCAATAGTACTTGTGTGACCCATGGCGGGGAGATTCTCAATCCACGGGTTAAGGAAGCCTTAGTTCAGGTGAGAACCGCCGTTTGACGTACCTTTTGTTCCTCTCTAACTTGTTGCATTTAGTAACAAAAAACCGTCTGTAAGTTTATGACAGCAGCTACATTACTTTCAAGTTTGTTTGTATTTGTGCTGGCGTCTTTTGTTGGTTTTGAAGTCATCAACAAAGTGCCGCCAACGCTCCATACCCCCCTCATGTCCGGAGCCAATGCCATTTCGGGCATTGCTGTAATTGGGGCATTGATTATCTCTGGCCCTAAGGAGTCAAGTATTACTGTGATTTTGGGCTTAATTGCCATTGTGCTAGCCATGGTCAACGTGGTCGGTGGCTTTCTGGTGACGGATCGAATGTTACAAATGTTTAAGAAGAAAGAGGTGAAGGCATGACCGACTTTCTCCCAACAGGGATTGAACTGAGCTATTTAGTCGCCGCTTCGCTCTTGATATTGGGTCTGAAAAAGCTGGGTTCACCGGCAACCGCCCGTCAGGGCAATATCGTCGCCGCTGTAGGCATGTTGCTGGCTATCGTGGCGACATTACTCGAACGGCAGGTACTCAACTATCAGATGATTCTCTTGGCGCTGGTGATTGGCTCAGTGCTGGGTGTGATTGCGGCCTACACCGTGCAAATGACCGACATGCCCCAAATGGTCGGTTTGCTCAATGGTTTGGGGGGAGCAGCCTCTGCCTTAGTCGCGATTGGGGAATTCTGGCGCTTGTTGAGTAGTGGGGAACCCGTCACCCTGTACGCCACGATTACGATTATTCTGGGTGTCTTGATTGGTGGGGTTACCCTAACGGGGAGTTTAGTGGCGTTTGCGAAATTGCAAGGACTTCTCCCCGGTGCGCCGATGACGTTTCCCTTGCAACAACCCATCAATGCTCTGATCTTGATTGGGTTTTTCGTGGCGAGTGCCTTTCTGATTGCCACACCCGGTCATCTCTCTATTTTCTTGGGGCTGCTTGCCATCTCCTTGCTTCTCGGCGTGCTGTTTGTCATCCCGATTGGGGGGGGTGATATGCCAGTGGTGATTTCACTCCTGAACTCCTACTCTGGCTTAGCGGCGAGTGCGGCGGGTTTTGTGGTGATGAATAACATGCTGATCATTGCTGGCGCATTGGTCGGCGCGTCGGGAATTATCCTGACTCAGATTATGTGTAAAGCGATGAACCGCTCCCTAGCCAGCGTGCTGTTCGGTGCCTTTGGTTCGAGTGGCTCTGTTACCATTGCGGGTGCTAGTGGCAGCAGTGACAACACAGTCAAGAGTGTTGATGCGGAAGAAGCGGCAATGATGCTGGGCTATGCCCGAAATGTCGTGATTGTTCCTGGTTATGGCATGGCTGTGGCTCAGGCACAGCACGCCGTGCGAGAATTGGCGGATCAGTTGGATAAATTGGGTGTTGAGGTTAAATATGCCATTCACCCAGTTGCGGGTCGGATGCCGGGACACATGAATGTGTTGTTGGCGGAGGCGAATGTGCCTTATCCCCAACTTTACGATATGGATGACATCAATCCCCAATTCGATGAAACCGATGTGGCTCTAGTGATTGGTGCCAACGATGTAGTCAATCCAGCCGCTCGCAGCGATGCAGGGAGTCCAATTTACGGAATGCCGATTTTAGAAGTGGACAAGGCTAAGCACGCGATTGTCATTAAACGCGGCATGAGTACGGGCTTTGCGGGTGTTGATAATGAGCTGTTTTATAAAGATAAAACAATGATGCTCTTTGGTAGTGCCAAGGATGTTGTGGCGCAGCTTGTTTCTGAGGTGAAGCAGCTTTAACCCGAGTTCAAGGTGATTGAGGTGAAGGTTGCAGGTGGTTTGAACCTGCAACCTTCAAATTTTTCAACCCTTATACCGTTTCCCTTTAAGGCTGATACACAAGTAGCTTAGGAGGAGCTGGGGAAGCTGGGGGAGTTATTTGTATCAGAAATTTCGTGAAATGGTATTACTCCAAGGCTATCCTCGTCGGGGATACACCACCATGGTCTTTTTCGTGATCACACGGGTCAACTTTGCGCTACTATTTTTCCAGCATCGGTGGGTCGCTTAGAATTAGTTTTATTAAGGAATAGCTATGCTTACACAAGCATCGACGGCTAATCTTATTCGTCAGCAGTATCAATTTTTTAACACCAACCAGACGAAAGATATTTCTTTTAGAATTGAAAAATTAAAGATTTTAAGACAAGCTCTATTAGAAAATGAAG
>DATNQL010000526.1:0-2925 GCA_036704025.1 Stenomitos sp. | reverse complement strand
AAGGGGTATTACTCCTTGCGCTTCCCTCGTCGCGTAGTTTTGGGAACGCCTTCCGCTAGCGCCAGAAAGCAAGCCATCAAAATGAGAATGAGGAGTACATCAGGGATTGATGATGTCATTGTTGAGGAAATAGATCACCTTGTGGACAGCCATCATCGGGCAATAGATTGTTCTCGATGGGATGTTGGTCGGGCAATATTGGGTTGGAGCATCGATAGTCAACCGATTCTATCTCTCTAGTGCAGCATGGCGGCAATAACTATCTAGTTGGAAAAGGTTAAAAAGCTTATTGTACAAACTTTCTTTCCTTCTACCTTCTGCCTCCTGCCTCCTGCCTTCTGCCTCCTGCCTTCTTGTACTAGGCTGTTCTTCGGCATGATGCCTCCCTGAATTTTACCTCACGCTATATCGAGATGTTGTTCCTGATGATTCGACCACCACCTAATTTATTCCTCTGCGCTGACGGGTGCAGGCCAAAGCAGGCGTAAAGCCATCAGGGCAAAACCAACAGCAGCGATCGCTTTGAGGATACGCGGTGGAAATAGCTGAGCGACTCCTTCTCCTGCCAGCACTCCGATCAAGCTTGCCAATAGCAGTGCCGCAACGGAGCCAAAAAACACTGCACGGGGTGATTTAAGACTACCCCCTAGTGCGATCGCTGCTAGTTGGCTCTTATCTCCAATCTCTGCCAAAAATACTGTAATAAAACTCAGTCCCAGAAGTTGCCAGTCCATATGAAGGTTGAAGGTTAAAAGGTTTAAATGTGATAGTGCCAAGGTTCCACTGGCTCCCTAAAAATGCACAACATCCCACAGCAGCATTGCGGAAATGAACAGTAACAGCGCTCCGGCTGATGTTTCCAATGTTTTGGGAGAAAGCCTGGTTGCCAGAAAACGTCCGATCAGTACCCCTAACAAGCTGGTAGCAATTAATGCCAGCGCCGCACCGAGGAACACCACCCAAGGCGCTTCCGATTGAGCGCTCATGAGTAAGGTGGCTAACTGGGTTTTGTCTCCCATCTCTGCCAAAAAAATGGTGAAGAATGTTGAGGCAAAGATGCCCCATTTGCCCACCTGCGAGGCTTTGGTTGGCTGAAGTGACTCTGGAGGCGTTACCAGGGAATCAACGGTTGACTCAATCACCCTAGCAACCTCACAAGTATAATCATCCGAAGACTGCGCCACAGTGGCACGATGGCTCTTATTGGAGGTGGGTTCGTTCAACAGTTGAGGTTCTGATAGGACGAGATCGATGACAGGCAGAGATGAGGGTTTCACAGGCTGTGCGAATTAACGTCTGTTAATTTTCATTTTCTTTTCATTATTTTCTCAAAAGTTTACGGAAAATAGCAAGTCTGCACCTCTGTGGCTGAGACTTGGCAACGGTCAAAACCTATACCCTGAGTCAAATTCCGACTTCTCGGTCAAATCGCAGCATTTCTAAACTGCGATCGCCATAAACGCCTTCAATCTGCTGGCGGCAGCAGTCAATGGCAAAGTCGTTTAACTCTTCTGCTTCTATCCCGTACATTTCCTGAAATGCATCCGCTTCCACTCGACAGAAGCGAGGTCGATTGGAGTAAACGCGGCATTCACGGGTGGCATGGTCAAAATTGATACACCATCCCCCTTCACCCACTAGACTCAGATACAGCTCTAGCTCTTCTGAAGAAAGATAAGTCTCCAAGTCAGGACGTTCGGTGGGGTCAAGATGACAGCACGCACCACATTGCTTTACACAACACCAAGTTGCCATTACCGTAAAAAAAGGCTACAGTTCCATGCTCATCCAGCTTAACGAGTTTTGGCTCTAGTCGATGCCTTATCGGGTTTTATTGCATTTTACAACTTTTTGTTAAGTTCCTTAAAAATACGAGGGATTTACCGAGTAAAATCTAAGCGAGAAATTTTAATTGTGCGATTGAATTGCTTGGGTCAATTCGGGAGGAAAAATGGATTTAAGTTTTTTGGGTGATGTTAATTGGGAAGTCATTGCTCAGCTGACTATGCTAGCGGCAGTGGTGCTGGCTGGCCCCATCGTTATTTTTGCTCTGGCTGCTCTTAAGGGCGACCTGTAATAGAAGAATAGAAGACGATTGCAGGTTGAAAGTGAGGAGAGTTTTCCTGAACTCGCCAGAGAGGTCTATGACTCATAGCTTTCAACCTTCTAACCTTTTAAATTTTTAAGTGAGTTCTAAAGCACGAGTGGCGGCTTTAATCAACTGATAATAATGAGGTTGTGTAACATCAACCTCTTTTGCGTCTTCTCTGGAAAGTCCTAACAACCCGATGCGTTGCCCTTTCTGAATGGCTAAGACTTTTCCTTCAGAATTTCTAATTCTTAGTTCGTTTAAAGCCTCCGACAAACTACAAGTATAGCGGCGTTCGTTGTGATAAAATTCTGCTTTTTTCGTCAGAGAGGGAGGCGCAGAAGATAAGCGAATGCCGACTAACTCTAACTCAATTGCCGTGTTGCCGTTCCAGGTATTTTCCCGCAGTTTGTAAGCGATATCGACTCGTGAGGGGATCGGAAAATACTCGCCCCACCGCCATGCCAATGCTGTCATCTTAATGGGTTGATTGTCCTGACTAAATGTTAGTTTCAGGTGTCCTTTTCCGATAATTTTTTGCTCGACTACCTGAACATTAGGCGTCCAAAAAATGGGGTCGGGATTGCCAATTCCGCAGGGATGAAACGCATCAAGCTGTTGATAAAGTTGGGATGTCAGGTGAGTAAAGTCAGCTTGGGCGTCAATGCTAACCAGTGGTTTGAGGTGTTCAGGTTGCAAACACTGATGAGCAAACTGACTGAGGGATGTGCGAAACGCTTCTAAATGTTCGGCCGGTAAGGAAAAACCACCCGCCGCTTGATGTCCGCCAAACTTCCCTAAGTAATCTTTACAAAATTCTAAGGCTTCAAACACAT
>DATNQL010000525.1:0-2467 GCA_036704025.1 Stenomitos sp. | reverse complement strand
AATCATTCGTGAAAACTCTAAAGGACGGTAATGGGTAATGGGTAATGGGTAATTGGCAATTAGAACTTCTTTCCCATGACCTATTACCCATTACCAAAAGCGATCACTAGGTTTCACAATTCATTTAGACTAACTATATTCAGTCAAACAATCAACAATCGCAAAATTATGCCCACTGAAAGCGGGCGATCGGAAACAAGAGGCTTTTCCGGATCAGGTTCTGAACTCATACCGAGTTGCGTTCAAACCTAGTAGTCCAGACTGACGCCCAGAGGCGGATGCGGGGATGCCCAGAACAGGAATAGGCTACGTATGAACGCAACTTCGTATCAATCAGGACATGGGAATCTGAGTAAACCAGCGATTACGCCCTGCGGCTTTAGCCTGATATAAAGCGGCATCAGCCGCCGCAATAAGCATGGTGGGAGAAGTACTCGGCGTTGGCTCAATACAAGCAATGCCAAGACTCAGCGTGACATGCTGACTGACTCCTGATTGAACATGGGGAATTTCCAGCGCGTTCACAACACTCCGCATTTCTTCCGCCACTTGAGCCGCACCCGATACTTTGATGTTCGGCAGAATCACGGCAAATTCTTCACCCCCATACCGAGCCACTAAATCCACAGAACGCCTTGCACAAAAACGTAGGGCATCAGCAACTTGACGTAAACAGGCATCACCAGCTTGATGACCGTAGGTATCGTTATATTTCTTAAAAAAGTCGATATCACCGAGAATCAGAGACAGAGGCAATTTTTCTTGTGCCATGCGCTGCCATTCAAGATCTAGGTATTCATCAAATCGGCGTCGGTTGGCGACTCCTGTCAGTCCATCGAGAGACGCCAGACGCTGCAACTCCCGATTGGCTATCTCTAGTTTGCGATAAAGCTGAGATTGTTGAATGAGACGGCGTACCCGCTGACGCAGCACAGCAAAATGAATCGGTTTGGTGACGTAATCGGTGGCTCCAACCGCAAAGGCTCGGTCTACGGACTGTTGATCATCTAGACCGGTAATCATCAGCACAGGTGTCCGAGACGCCCCATTCAGGCAATCAACATTAATAAACGCCTCTTCCTCCGCTAAACTCTCACTGATCAGCTTTTGTAGGTGGGTACAGCAAGCAAAGCCATCCATGACGGGCATCAACGCATCTAACAAGATCAGTTGTGGTTTCAGGCGCTTGTACACTTCTAAACCTTGTTCACCATTCGTCGCCTCGACCACCTGATAGCCATCTTTCTCCATGACTCGGCGTAATACTTGGCGCATTGAGGGGTCATCATCCACGATCAGAATGACCGATGGGGCTTCGGGGAGAGAAACTGGGTTCATTCTTGATATCGCTCGCTGTCGTTGGGCCTGTAACATTGCCTCAACCCTTTCATACTCAGCCTTTAAGCGAGACACCAAGTTGGGTGCCGTCACAGTAGTGCCTCCCCTGGTGATATCTTCCAAATCCTGGCACAACTGGTACAGTAATGGGACGTCCACTGTAGCACTCCTTAACTTCAAGGTGTGAGCGACATCCTTCAATGTTTGGGCATCGCCCGTAGCCGCCGCCACATCAAGCGCCTGCAATAACTGGGGAGCCTTTTCCAGATAGTGATCGAGGTCTTCCAGCATCACTGGGTTCTCTCGCTCCTTTGACTCATCAATGACTTGCCATGCCTCTGGAGCCATAGCGGCGTCCATCAACTGTCGTGGCAAAAGCTCAACAGCTCGAACCTCTGGTGTTTTAGGCAGAGGCTGGTCTGTGCCCAATGCCCGAACCAATGCCTTGCTCTGAATGGGTTTAAGGATGTCGTCCATGTAGAGTTGAGACTGTTTAATCGGCTTGTTCAAAAAGGCTGATCGGACGGACGCACCCTGGCAGCTTTATGATCGACAATCAACAGATGCCTTAAAAGTCAACTGAAGGTTGAAGGCTGAAGTATGAAAGGAACTCCGTAAATAACTTTAGGGAGAGAAACAAGGATGCTTCGCTTTATTTTTCTCTCGCATTAAAATGTGAGAGCTTACATCCAATTATTTCTGCTTTCATCCTTTATCCTTTTTCAGTCAGCTATTGTAAAAAACCGGGGAAAACGGACTCCGGCAAAAGTAGCGATAGGAGCAACGATGTCAGTTAAAAAGTTGAGCAATTTCCCAGATCTTTTTTAACCCACATTCTAACGTCCCTGATTACACATCGATGCTTCCTGATTACCAGAAGAGGCGGAGTCAATGGATTGGGGATTGACCGATGCCTAACCGTGATGACAGCTACACCCAGTGAGGAAAAATGAATACCTATTCGCTTCACCAAGAACCTAGTGTTCGTTTTCTTCCAGTTTATCCACTAGGATACCTATCTTCACTGTCGCCGTATCGCCCCAATCTGTTCCTCAATTAGGCTGCGCTTGCTTATCTTTAGAAGGTTGAGGTGGCTTTTTATTAAAATAAGCTTCTAGAACTTGGAGTG
>DATNQL010000524.1:0-3119 GCA_036704025.1 Stenomitos sp. | reverse complement strand
GGACTGGCTGGGGTAGCTGTGCGATCGGGTGCTCGCAGTACCCTTGCCACCCTCTGGACGGTTAATGATGAATCGACGGCAAAGTTTATGGAACAGTTTTACAAAGAACTGTTTACTCCAAACATCACCAGAGCTGAAGCTGTCAGGCAAGCTCAACTTTATTTACTCAAAACACCTGAATCAGCGCATCCTTACTTCTGGGCACCTTTTATTTTAGTTGGCAATTGGCTGTAGAGTTCAGTAAACTACTTTCATAAGCCAAAAAGCGCAACATCACCTGATACCAAATCTGCTTTTATAGCCTTTTTTCTTCACTGGATAATCTCTGCTTTTTCCCTCTCCTTGAAGAATAACAGGGTTAACAAGTGAATTGGGTCGGTCTCACCTCATCCTCAAAGTGGACTCCCTTTTATCGCCTACTTTTGCATCAGAACGTCTCAAGCTTCTGCCAAAAGAGAATGCTTAAAAATTGGTTAAGAAGCCGTATTTCCTAATTAGGATAAGCAGGCTTTCCTAATAATGTGCCAAACTATAACTAAAATCGATAATGCAATTATGTCTAATAACACATCTGTCTTTGGATTGATATTTCCATTGTTGTCGTTATCACTAATAGCGGCACCTCAAGTAACAACCAAGGTCTGGGCAGAACCCGATGCTACAGCCATCTTTGAACCGCCTCCAGGCAAAGATGCCCCCCGTGGCGGTACTGCCGGAGGTGGCTCGCGTCCAGTTAGAACAGCTTGTGTATCTAATCCATCTGCAAAACCGAGTTCCTTGACAGCTCTGGTGCCTGGTCGTCACCTAGGGTTAACTCAGGCAGAACGCCCAGATTTCTTAGCGTACATACCGCCAACAACAGCCCAAACAGCAGAGTTCAGCCTGTTTGACCAGCAGATGAATGGCATATACCAGATGAGAGTCCCTGTTTCTAAAGCGGGATTAGTGAGCATTCGCTTACCGGATAGAGCACCACCCCTCTCAAAAGATACGCCTTACTACTGGACAGTTGCCCTGGTTTGCAATCCAAGCGATCGCACGGAAGACTGGGTCGTGGGTGGTTGGATCGAACGGGCCGAACCGAGTGCGGCCTTAAAGCAACAATTAGCGAATGTCACAGCCGTAGAACAGGTTGCTCTCTACGCCAAACAGGGATTTTGGTACGATGCGCTCAATACATTAGTGGAACTTCAACGCACCCAAACCAATCATCCAACTGTAGTGACCCGTTGGGCAGAATTGATGAAATCAGTGGGGCTTGATGCGATCGGCTTTCCTATGCCGAGAGCGATCGCCATCCAACCCATGCCATAAACCTATCTCCTCTGGATTTAAGACTGTAGCTAGAGCAAACAATCGATGTGGAAAAAGCTGAAAGCGCAATTTCTCCAGAGGCAGAGCATCGGGACAATTATTATCGGTGTGACAGGAGCCGTTTTATCCCTGCAATGGTCTGGAACGTTGCAATTGCTAGAATCTGCTGTTTTGGATCGATGGTTGACGCTGCGTCCGTTAGAAACCAGGGAATCCCGTGTAGTCATTGTCAGCATTGACGAGCCAGATATCTCGCGCTTGGGAAGTTGGCCTATGCCAGATGCCACTCTAGCCAAGCTTCTGGAAAAGATCAAACAGCAGCAACCGACGGTCATTGGACTAGACCTGTATCGTAATCTTCCCGTAGAACACGGACATCAGGAATTACTTAAAGTATTTGCCTCTACCCCAAATCTAATTGCTATTCAAAAAGCACTGAATAATGCTAGTGGTCCAGCCGTTGACCCACCACCCCTTCTCCAGGCTCGCCATCAAGTGGCTGCTAGCGACCTAGTACCCGATGCGGATGGCAAAGTTCGTCGCCACCTGTTATCCATTCGGAATCGTCAGGGTCAAACGACGATGACTCTAGGAGCTAAGCTAGCTTTAGCCTATTTGCAAGGTCAAAACATTCCAGTTGAAGCCAGTGGTAAGGATAAAACTCTCATTCAGTTGGGGAAAGCTCAGTTTCAACCACTCCAAGAGAACGAAGGCGGTTATGTCCGTGCCGATGTAGGCGGCTATCAAATCCTAGCCAATTTTCTCCGACTGCGTGGGGGAGTTCCCAAAATTTCCATGACTGATGTTCTGGAAAACAGGATTCCTAAGAATCTGATGCGGGGACGAATTGTGCTAATTGGGACATTCGCTGCCAGTTTGGGCGATAAGTTTTACACCCCTTATACAACCAACGTTCACACAACTTGGTCGGGTGTCGAGCTGCACGCCGACCTCGCCAACGAGATTGTCAGTGCGGCTTTGGATGGTCGGCAACTGCTTCGGGGCGTACCAGAACCGATAGAGTGGTTGTGGGTTTTCCTGTGGTCGGGTGTGGGCACGGCGTTGGGATGGAGAGTTCGTTCTTTGTGTTGGGTGCTGATTGCCATCCCGGCGGCTGGTGCGAGTCTGATGGGGAGCGCCTACCTATTCTTGCTTGGGGGTTGGTGGGTGAGTGCAGTGTCACCCTTTTTGGCTCTCGTCAGTGCGGGGTTGGTGAGTCGCGGTTCTCTTCTCTGGACGGAGTTGCAACTCTCCCACCAAGCATTAGAAAACTATGCCCACACCCTGGAAGCGAAAGTTCAAGAACGTACTCACGAACTAGCGGAAAAAGAACTCTTTTTACGCAGCATTTACGATGGGGTGGCACAGTCTATCTTTGTCGTGGACGTTTTAGAAAATGGTGAATTTCACTATGTTGGAGTGAATCCTGCCTATGAACACTTATCAGGTATTCAGTCAACAGAATTACAAGGCAAAACTCCGGCTCAATTATTTGAACCCCATGCTGCCGCAGCTATAGAACAACGTTATCGGGATTGCCTTGCTGCTACAGAAACAATTAGTTACGAGGAATATTTACCCTTGCTGGGACAACAGACTTGGTGGTTTACCAGCCTAACTCCACTGCGAGATCCACAAGAGCGGATTTATCGCATTATTGGCAGCAGCATTAATATTACAGAGCGCAAGCAGGCAGAAGCGGCACTCCAGCAAGCCGAGGAGAAATATCGCAACATTTTTGAGAACACGGATGAAGGTCTGTTCCAGACCACACTGGATGGACGTTATCTCAGCGCTAATCCAGC
>DATNQL010000523.1:0-2057 GCA_036704025.1 Stenomitos sp. | reverse complement strand
CAGATGGCTCAAGGGTTGATTAACACCTTTAAGGTGAAAACACCTTCACCCGACACACCCATCGGCAATCTATCAGGGGGAAATGTGCAGCGTGCGGTGTTGGCGCGGGAATTATCGGGCGATCGCATTAATCTCCTGATTGCCGCGAATCCCTGTTTTGGTCTGGATTTTGCGGCTGTGGAGTATATTCACGGCTCTATTGTGGAGGCGCGAAATCGAGGTGTAGCGGTATTGCTGGTGAGTGAAGATTTGGATGAACTGTTGAAACTGGCTGACCGGATTTTGGTGATTAGTGAAGGGCAGTTTGTTTACGAAAGTGCGACTAGAGATGCCGACTTCGCGACAATTGGTCAACGCATGGCAGGACACTAATGCAGCGCGTTTTAATCCTCAAAGACTTACTCGACATTGCTGCACACCAGGATGAGTTGTCTTGGGAACCGTTTCATCCTGGAGTTGATATCTACCGACTCTATAACGATGCCGAGGGAGGGGCGGCAGCAGCGTTACTTCGCTATCAGCCAGGAGCTAGCGTACCCCTGCACAAACATACGGGTTTTGAACATATTTTCGTTTTATCGGGTTCGCAAACCGATGAAAATGGCGAACACCAAGCTGGAACCCTCGTCATCAACTCACCTGGCTCTCACCATAATGTGATGAGTCAAGCTGGCTGCATCGTTCTTGCTATTTGGGAGAAACCTGTCTTACTTGATCAGAAAAGTTGAACGTTAGAAGGTTGAACGTTATGCCAATTTCCTAAAACCTTTCTATAAATATTTTTCTTTTGCCCCCCTTAATAAGGGGGGAGAATTTACTCAAAGTCCCCCTTTTTAAGGGGGATTTAGGGGGATCTAACTGTAACTGGACACTTTGAAAACACGCTCTAGGGAGGTGGTGCAAGAGCTGAGTATTTTCAACCTACCAACCTTTAACCTGCTAACCTTCAACCTGCCAACTGACAACCTACCAACTTACAACCCACAAACCCTGATATGGTTTCCATCTCTGCTCAACCTTACGATTACGAACTTCCCACCGAAGGGGGTTTGGCACTAATCATCATCGATATGCAGCGAGACTTTTTAGAAACAGGGGGCTTTGGTGATGCTTTGGGTAATGATGTGACGCGACTGAGAGCAATTGTCCCGACTCTCAAGCCGTTGTTGGAAGCCTTTCGGGCTTATAAACTCCCTGTTTTTCACACCATTGAAGGTCATCAACCCGATCTATCCGATTGTCCGCCATCAAAGCGGCAACGGGGACGGGGTGAGTTGAAAATTGGTGATGCTGGCCCGATGGGACGGATTTTAGTCCTGGGTGAATCGGGAAATGCGATTATTCCTGAACTGCAACCCCTCCCTGGCGAGGCGGTTATCACCAAACCTGGTAAGGGTGCCTTCTACAGCACTCACCTAGAATCTCTTCTACACGAACAAGGAATTACCCATTTGTTGATCACGGGGGTAACGACTGAGGTTTGCGTTCAAACCACAATGCGAGAGGCAAACGACCGAGGGTTTGAATGTCTATTGGTTGAAGATGCCACCGAAAGCTACTTTCCAGAATTTAAACAATCTACTCTGGACATGATTGTTGCTCAAGGCGGCATTGTGGGTTGGACGGCATCAACAGCAAATGTTTTCCAAGCGCTGGAAAAGTGGAAATCTTAAGCTGCAAATCGCGATCGCTGGCAACCTGAGGATTACAAGTTAATAATGTTGCTAACATTACATCTACCTTAAGGCAGATTTGTTAGTATCCTGTCTTTGTTTTCAAAAATTGGTGTGAGGAATAATGATGAAGGATGCAAATACCCAGAAAGCTTGGCTTTCTGCTTCCGCAAGGTTCTGGATGTCTTTGTTGCTTTCGAGCGTTGTTGTGAACAGCCTACCCTTGCAGGCGAGGGCGGATCAGGTTCCCGGCAAGGAAGCGATCGCTGCGGAGTCTCAACCGGTGTCTTCGATTGAGACTTCAGCCGAAGCATTGACGGTTGACAATGTCATTTCTGTGGCTGAACTGAAATTAGACCAGAGCAACATTAATCTCAATCCAGT
>DATNQL010000522.1:0-8155 GCA_036704025.1 Stenomitos sp. | reverse complement strand
CCATTACCCATTACCCATTACCCATTACCCATTACCCATTACCCATTACCCATTACCCATTACCCATTACCCATTACCTATTACCCATTACCCATAAAATCCTTCAAACCGATATAATAAAATTTCTATTCTTTCCTGCTGCTTTAGTTTCCAAGTTAGAAAATATCTGTTGCATCGCTTGAGTATACGGCAACAAAAGGCGCATCTGAGCTGGTAACAGGAGTTCTTGAATTTCAGTCACCAGTAACGGTAACAATTGTTCTACTAATTCCCAAGTTACATCGATACTGGGAAAAACCATCATACACAGGGGAAGCAGTTCCTCTTCGACTGCCCTCATATTTCCCTCTAAAGCACACAACCATAAATATCCTTGGAACATTTCTATGTCTCGGATGCTAGAAGTTCTTACCCCCGCATCGCTTAGTCCTCCGCGACGGCTGCGATGATTAGGATATAATTGAGCCGCTTGGTTGTAGACTCGCTTGGCAATTTCCTGAGAAGCCGGTAACAGTTTCTGGACAAGGGCTAACATGGGTGAATTAAGCTCATGCTTGGCAGCAGCCGCACAGACTCGTTGCCAGGGAATACAGACTTGCTCTTCTACAAATTTAAAGTAGGGACTTAACAACAATTGCTCCGCCATTGTCAGGCGATTGAGCACTAACTTTGCACTCAAATGAAACTGCGTACTCATGAAACCAATAATGCGTCGATCCGTACTGGAAAGATGCTGGGACTGAAGTCGCAATAATATGGGTTCAATCGCTGTAGCGAGATGTTTGACTTCTAAAAGCGATAATCTTGGCATGACTTCTGACTTAAAAACATCAGCCGATAAATCAAGCGTTTCTCCCTTAGGTATCGCTGAAAGTAAAGCGAGAGGTGTTGATTTTTGCTGGTAATTTTCCAGTATTTTTTGATAAACCTGTGATGTCGCTTTGGCGATGCCTTGGCTTTCGGTCAAACTGACAACATTAGGAATGTAAGAGAAAATCACATTCGTCTGTATACCGGCGCACTTACAGTTGATTTCCACCATACGCTGCAACTTAGCAACGGTTTGAGCTCGTCCCTGTGGAGAGGCTGCTTCCACCAACTCAGAGAAGGCTAAATAGCCCGTTGAGGAGGAAAAAGTTGATAAGTCAGGTACGTAGCGTTCTGCCCAAAGCTGGACTAAGCGCTCAACGGACATATTGTTAACAAACGTGGTTGTTCTCAGCATGATTGTCTGTGCGAACTATTCTATGCAAACGATGTTTAGGTATTCGGTCAATCGGATTACCCTGGGGGATCGGGTACAACCGTGACGGCTTCACCTGATGTGATCAATTCCCTGTATCAAAAAATCTGCGTGTGGATATGCCGCAGCAATCGAGTCTCTGAAACGTTGTAGAGATGCGTTTAAATCTTTATACAGAGCGTTAAAATGAATTTCCAGCTATTCCTGCTGGAGAGAAAAATGTGGGGATTTGGCAACCCGATTCATTTTGAACTCCAGTGCAAGATTCTCCATTGAATAGATACAAGAAGGAATAAAAATTGCTCCTCACCGACTCTCAAGCGGAGATATCAAGCGAATATCGTTGAAAACGTTCTCTACAGAAATATAAGAGTCGGGAAAGTTTTGTAGGGATGCACTTTTTATCGTACTGTCGTGCCGTCAATCATTCCCATCGTAGATGCGACTCTCCAGAAATTGGCTAAGCCATATTGCGGAATTTAAATCAGCATAATGGCTTAGATTTTCGACCGTTTATAGGGGTTTGGCTCAATTTTAAGACCAATTTTTAGAGGGGCACGACCATATCGTTCCTATGTCAATTCAGCCAATTTACACCCTAACGGGGGATTTTTGAACTTGAGGTGCAATTGCAACCATCTGCATCCCTGCGGGAGGAGCTAAAGTTAAGCCCCGACGTACTGGCTTTATAGGACGATTACTGGTGAGCGCTAGCTGAAAGCGCGACATAATAGTAGCCAGGACTAATTTCATCTCAAGTTGTGCCAATGCAGCTCCAATACAACGGCGATTGCTACCCCCAAAAGGCAAATACTCGTAAGGAGAATACTGCCTCTCCAAGAACCGCTCTGGTTTAAAACGCTTGGGTTCTGGGTAAATCTCTTCTCGTTGATGGATGAGATAAATCGAAGGCATCAGCGCCGTACCTGCTTCAAACTGATACCCTCCAATCTCCATGGGTGATTTGAGAATTCTGATGAATGTACTGGGAGCAATGGGATAAATCCGCAGCGTTTCAGAGCAAATCGCACTCAGGTAGGGAAGTCGAGCCATTTCCATCGGCTCAACTCCATCACCTAGCGCCTCTAAGTCTGCCATCAGCTTGTCACGCACTTCCGGGAGATGATGAATCCAGTAAAATGCCCAAGTTAGAGCTGAAGCGGTGGTTTCATGTCCAGCCACCAAAAGTGTCATCAACTCGTCGTGTAACTCTTCATCCGTCATTGGTTGACCGGCTTCATCACGAGCGGATAGCAGTAAAGTCAGAATATCGGTGCGAGAAAAGTCAGCTTGCTCCCGCCGTTCCCGAATCTCGTCATAAAGGAGTTGTCGGACTTGCTGCTTGATTCGCAAAAAGCGTCCCCACGGACTAAAGCGCCCCCAATCTTGGCGGAGTGACGGGAAAAACAGCAAGGTGGAACTCAGGGGAGTGCCCAGCGCATCTAGCACTAAATTGAGCAAGTCCCTCAGTTGCTGAAATCGCTCTCCTTCATCCAACCCAAATACGGCTCGCAAAATCACCCCTAAGGTAATTTCTTGCATGAAGGGACGAACGACAAAGGGTTTGCCAATCGTCCACTCATTTGTTAATTTTTGGGTAATATCACAGATGAGCTGGCTGTAAGTCCGTAGGCGATCGCCATGAAAGGGGGGCATCAACAACCGTCGTTGGCGTTCGTGGCTCTCACCATCGAGCATGATAAGGGAGTTGTCCCCCAACATATATCGTAAAACTCCATTCCCTCTACCCGATATAAATTGCTCTGGATCGGCCGTAAAAATCTGCTTAACCGCTTCTGGATTACCGACATAAACAAAAGGTGGTCCTTTTTTTCCTCCTACCTTGAAGATGTCGCCATAACGTTGGGAATATTGATCCAGGTAGTCCAAGGGGCGAAAAACCAACTTGAGCGTCCTTAGAAATTGTGGCGTTTGTGGCCCATCAGGTAGTGTCATAGGTATCTCAATTCGGTAATAATCAACAGCCCTATCTCATATGATAGAAACCAAATCTATACATTAGACTTCTGACAAAAATAAAAAGCACCCCACCTCAAAATAGGTCTATTAAGCTAATCGGCATTTCATTTTTCGGGTCAAGATGCCAAGCCGCACTAGACTGGAATTTCGATAACGAACTCTGAACCCTGCCCTGGTGAAGATATACAAGTCAGTCTGCCGCCATGTTTTTCAGTCACAATCTGATGACTGATGGATAAGCCCAGTCCTGTCCCTTGCCCCACGGGTTTGGTTGTGAATAAATAATCAAATACCTTTTGTTTTACTTCTTCATTCATACCTACTCCATTGTCTTTAATTCGGATACTTACCCATTGTTCGTCTTGAGAAACTTCTGTCCGAATCAAAATCTGTCTACGACTGGTTCTATTCTCCGCCTCAAATTGATTCTGGAGTAACTCATCTAAGGCATCAATCGCATTAACAAAAATATTCAGGAACACCTGATTGAGCTGTTCGGGATAGCCGTACACCAGTGGCAAATGCCCATACTCTTTGATAACTACAATTTCAGGAAGATTCCCATTGGCTTTGAGACGGTGTTTTAAAATAATTAATGTGCTGTCAATCCCCTCATGCAGATCAAACGCTACCTTGGTTGATGTGTCTGCTCGTGAAAAAGTTCGCAGAGAAGTACACAGTGTGTATATCCGGTCTGTTCCTACTTTCAAAGAAGAAATTAATTTAGGTAAATCTTCAATCAAAAATAGCAAATCAATAGCCTCAATTTCTGTCGTAATCTCCAATACAGGCTGAGGATAATAGTTTTGATAAAGTTTCAACAGATGAATTAAATCTTGAATAGATGTTTCAGCGTAACTCAAATTGCCTGCGATAAAGCTCACAGGATTATTAATTTCGTGGGCGACTCCCGCTACGAGTTGACCAATACTCACCATTTTTTCACTCTGTACCAATTGAAGTTGCATCTGTTGAAGTTGTTGTAATGATTGAGCCAGTTGCATTGCACGCTCTCGCTCTCTGGTTTCCGATGCTTGTAATTTCAAATAAAGACGAGCATTTTCTAAGAAAATTGCAGCCTGGGTACAGTGGGTTTTAATCCGCGCCAAGAGTTCATCCTTGGTAATTGGCTTGGTTAAATAATCATTAGCTCCTGCTTCTAAACCAACCACCAGATCCGAGACTTGGTTTCTAGCCGTCAGCAATATAATGGGCAATTCATTGGCCTGCCAGGTTTCGCGGATTTTGCGTGTAACCTCATAACCGGTCATGCGAGGCATCATCACATCGAGCAGGATCAAGTCAGGTTTGAACCCTTCTTCTAAAAGGGATAAGGCGTTAAAACCGGAGGATGCCTCAGTCACTTCATAGTGATACAGAGACAGATGATTGATCAAAACTCGACGATTGACTGGCTCATCATCCACAACCAGAATTTTGTAAGGCGGCTGTTGGTTAGGCGTCAAGGGGTCTGGCAAGTCTGCCAAAGCTAGTTCTTCATTACGGGTCATCGGTTCCTCGTCATCCATGCTTTGACCTGGGTCATAAACCGAGAACAGAGGACGAAGGGCGGAGGATGAAGGTAGCTGATAGCGGGGACTGGAGACAGGAGTGCCAAAACTACTGCTTTCTGACCCTTGACTGACGGGTAGGGTGAAACTAAATCGCGACCCTTGATCGAGTGAGGATTCGACCCAAATTTCCCCACCGTGCAGTTCTACCAGTTTCCCCGTAATCGCCAGCCCTAAGCCAGTTCCACCATAAATTCGAGCTGTTGAGCCATCGGCTTGCTCAAAGGACTCAAAGATGCGGTCTAGTTTATCCTCTGGAATCCCAATGCCCGTGTCGGTAACCGAGATCTGGATGGTAGATTTTAGATTTTCCATCGCAATTTGCGCTGCTACCTGAGAAGCTGGGATCGGTTCTCCCTCTCTCCAGGTTTCGATTTCCACATCGGTTGCCTTCCTCGCAAGCTGGGCGGATACTTCTATGCGACCACTATCGGTAAACTTAATCGCATTGCCGATGAGATTTTGCAATATTTGTTGTAAACGATTTTCATCTGCCATCACTGGAGGCAAATCCGCAGGAATCGCATTAATGAGTTGCAAATTTTTGTAACGGACTAAAGGCTTACTGAGGGTAAGGACAACTTCTGCAATTTCTCGTAGGGCGACTGGCTTCAATTGCAGTGTAATAGTCTGGTGTCTAAGCTTGGAGAAATCTAGAATATCATTGACTAAGTTAGCCAGTCGCCGACCACTCGTAACGATCATTGTCAGATTGGAAACTGTACCTGGAGACAGCTTGCCCGTTACACCTTCAATGAGGGATTCAGCAATGCCAATAATCCCATTCAGAGGGGTGCGGAGTTCGTGAGAAGTATTGGCTAAAAATTCATCCTTGAGCTTATCCGTTCGTTTCAATGCGTCCTGAGCTTGTTTGAGTCCCGCCTCACGGGCATAGACTTCAGCCGCCATCGCGTTGAATGAATGCGCCAGTCGCCCCAGTTCGTCTTGCCGTGTTGTATCCAGGTGAATATTGAAATCTCCGGCAGCAATCTGCTCGGTAGCAACCATCAATTTATTCAGGGGAGTGGCAACCTGTTGGCGTAGGACACAAAACAGCACTATGACCTCAACTAGCAAAGAAATGCCACCTAAAATGAGGACAAACCGGGCATTGTCCAAGGCAACACCTGATAGAATCGATTTGGGGAAAACCGTGACAAAATACCAGTCAGGAACGTTGAGTTTGGCAACGGCTAGATACTCTTTATCCTTAATATTTTCAACGACAAGCTGACCCGATTTCAAGTTTTTTACTAACTGAAAAATCCGCGAGAGATGGGGATCTCCAGACTGAAGAATTTCAAATTTGCCGTTTTTGTCCTTGATTTTATCCATCTTGTTGGGATGGGCAATTAAACGACCATCTGCTCGAAAGATGATGTTATAAGTACCGGGAAGGCGGTCTTGCAACGTGCGATCCAAGAGTTCGTTGAGGACAATGTCGTGCCCTAAGGTAGCGATGTGTTGGCCTGCTCGATCTACGGGGGTTTCACAGGAAACAATCCAGTTTCTGGCAACTTTGTCGTAGTAGAGTCCGGTACAAATGGTCTGACGGCTGGGATTATGCTCTTGATCGGCAATCCAGAAATATTCCTCATCCGGGATGTAGAGGTCGGTGCTGGCATTCTCCGCCCAAGGGACTTCAGGCCAATACATAACGACCATGTTTTCCGGGGCGTTAATGTAGGTGTTCTGAAAGCGGCTGCGCCAGGAAGGGCCATAGGACATCACCAGCTCATAAAAGGTGAGGACGCGGCGGCGAATGTCTGCGTTGAGCTGTAGATTTTTGCCAATGTAAACTCCTGGCTGGCGGCTGCGATCGAAACCTTCAGCTCGATTGCGAATGACCCCATCCGGGGAACGAACAAAGAGTTGATTAAATTCTGCTTTGGGGTCGCGATCGCCAAATTCATCCAGTCTACGCCTGAGTTCCTGATCGAGTACCGCATGGTTGTCTTCTGCCAGGGTGAAAATACTGCTTTCCCTCTGTCCCCGTTCCACAATATATTTTTCGAGCTGCCTCAAGGTCTGATTTTCTAGAATCGACATCAAGTGTAAGTAGCTCAGACCGGTCGAGCCGATAATGACTAAGGCAATCCTCACAGCCATCTTGAGCAAGGTTTCACGGGTAATCGAACCTTTGGGCTTGGGGATGCGTTTGGCTTTGAACAGTAACATGCAATTCTTTCTCCTTTCTCCAGCCAGAAGCGTGAAACATCAATGGCTGAGGTATTACTGGAGCCTGGAGTACTCCTATCGGATGGATGAGTTTACGTTTCCTCTCGCACGGCCATTTAATGGAGATGCCTTCATGAACGATATCTTTAGGACTTAGGCACAGGTAAGGGAAAATCGAACGACAGAGGCACAGAAAACACGGAGAAATGAGAGGTTGAGAGATGTTTTGTGTCAGTCCTGATCTAGTAACTTCTACGTTGACGCACTTGGAATACGGCTTTGTTACAAGCTGAGGCAGATTTGAGGATCATTTGGCAGTCTTTAATATACACTATTCCTATCGACATACAGTAAATTTATTTTAAGTTTTAGCAACTTCCAAGAGTGTCTTTGGCTATGTCGTCTCGTCAGCACAGAAACAACAAAATCGACAATTGTAGGAAGCGATCAGCAAATCAAACGTTTGTGTTGCTGCTGGCTTTGACATTCAGTATCTGTCTATTCATGCCAGCCTGTGTGCGAAATACGGTTTCGTCCAGGACATCTCCCCCATCCCAAACACAACTGACAAGTCCAAAGCCTAAACCTGTCGAGCTGGCGCTGGTTTCCTTTGCCGTGACGCGAGCCGCTTACACGGAAATTATTCCTCTATTTAAAGAGAAATGGAGGCGGGAACATAACCAGGAGGTAAGATTTCGACATAGCTTCGCTGGCTCTAGCACTCAAACCCGTGCTGTGATTAATGGACTTCCTACCGATGTTGTACATTTAGCACTAACACCAGATGTCAGCGAAATCGAGAACGCTAGATTGATTCAGCGAGGATGGGAGAAGAGAGTTCCCAATAACGGCATTGTCACTCGTACAGTGGCGGCACTTGTTATCCGTGCCGGGAACCCTAAACAAATTCGCACTTGGTCTGATTTAGCCAAGCCAGGGGTATCTGTGATTACAGCCGATCCGAGAACTTCAGGGATTGCCCGCTGGAATTTTCTGGCGTTTTGGGGGTCAATTACTCAAACAGGGGGAACTGAGACGCAAGCATTGAACTTTGTGACTAAGGTTTTTCAGAATGTTCAGGTATTAGCCAAAGATGCCCGCGAAGCGACAGATATGTTTTTGCGGCAAAATCAGGGGGATGTGCTGATCAACTATGAAAATGAACTCATACTAGCGACTCAAG
>DATNQL010000521.1:0-6328 GCA_036704025.1 Stenomitos sp. | reverse complement strand
GGAGGTTGCCACTGATTCGGCTTGTCCCGCCGTTTCTTTGAGGGAGGCTGCCATTTCGTTAGCGCCGCTGATGGTTTCCTCTAGCGATCGCATTTGTAAATCTAAACCCTCAGCCATTTGAGTGACACTCCCGGCGATGCTGTTCACCGCCTGGGTGATTGGCTCGGATTCAGCACGAACGCGAGCAATATCCGGGTTGAGCGAAGAGGGGCGATTTCTGGTATCGACCACGTTTTCATGACCGGGTTTACCGTTTACATTGCGTGAGTTTCTTCCCATTTTTTTGTCTCCTCTCTGTTTTTATTCATGAAGCCGTAATCGAGTTCATTCAACAATAAAAAAATGCCTATTTCGTCCAATTTTAGATAGTTTTATTTTCAACGAATACCGAAGATAAAGTATTCGTACAATTGATGACTTCTTCAGCATTAAGAATCAAGATAATCCGCTCACCTAACTGAGCGATTCCGATTAAATACCGACCACTTAATCCCGAAATACCTTCTGGTGGAGGTTGCACGAGATGGTCAGGAATGGACACAAATTCACGGGCTGTATCGGCAATGAATCCCACACTTCGATTGCCGATTTTCACAACAATCAAGCGTGTTCGGACATCGTAATCCTTTTTGTCAAAACCGAACCTGAGCCGGAGATTGATGGCAGGAATCACCTGACCTCTGGAGAACACAACCCCTTCCACAAACGCAGGTGTATTGGGGACTGGGGTGATGTGTTCAACCATTTCCATTTGTTGCACCACAGCGGAGGGAAGGCCATAAGTGGTTCCTGCCAGTTCAAAAAGAATAAAGGGTTCGGAATGATTTTGTGTCTCTAACATGATGAACACCTCGTTTGTAAAACTCATGAATGGAGCCGTTGGCTATTCGCTGAATTGAGAAGAAATTCAACGCTTAAGACTTAAGCCTCTGAGGCTCAACCGCTCTTTCCTAATAGCTAACAGCTTTTAACGAACCCACCTTCCAACTGGCTAAGCGACCGACCTGTAATAGCGCCCCTGTATCGAGAATTAAAACGATGCGCCCATCACCCAGTTCGGTGGCACCCGCAATGCCCATCACCTGAACGAGGGGGTCAGTGAGGGGACGCACGACAATTTCTCGTTGTCCCAGAATGCGCTCGACCACAA
The DNA here is from genome assembly GCA_036704025.1 of Stenomitos sp. Classification (GTDB taxonomy): domain Bacteria; phylum Cyanobacteriota; class Cyanobacteriia; order Cyanobacteriales; family Coleofasciculaceae; genus Allocoleopsis. The sequence goes on along the minus strand of DATNQL010000521.1, from coordinate 5,178 downwards.
TCCCAATCGCATTGGAATGGATGCCGATGACAACAACATACAGACGTTGGTGATTGAATGTGCCTTGGGCGGTAGACTCGATCCCAAATAACTGGGCGATGCGAATGAGGGGTAACACGCTGCCTCGATGGGAAAAAATTTCGTTATTTTCCAAAGCCGTAATTGCGGTGGGTTGTAGTTCCAATACCTCACGCACCGAAGACAGTGGAACCGCAAAGGGTTGTCCACCGATATGGACAATCAGCGCATCGGCAATCACTAAAGTTAGGGGCAGTTGAATCGTAAACCGCGTCCCCTGCCCCACTTGAGTATCGAGGCTGAAAAAGCCACCCAGTTCGAGGATGGTATTTTTCACGACCGCCATCCCCACCCCACGCCCACTGGTAAGATCGGCTTGGTCACGAGTGGAAAAGCCTGAGGAGCAGAGGATATCGAGGATGGTGGGCATGTCAGGCGTGGCGTCAGGCGCAATCAACCCTTGCGATCGCGCCCGCTTAGTCACCTTGTCGATATCTACACCCCGCCCATCATCTTCAATTTCAATCACCACCATTTCCCCGGCGGTAGAAGCTCGTAGGGCAATCTTGCCTTCCGGTGATTTCCCTTGGGCAATTCGTTCCGCCTCCGATTCCAAACCATGACTAACGGCGTTACGCACCAGATGTAAAAGCGGGTCCATCATCCGCTCTACCACGAATTTATCAATTTCCGTGCTTTGTCCACTCAGTTCTAGGGCAATTTGCTTATGACTTTCTCGGGCTAAGTCGCGGATCACAAATTGCATTCGCGCAAAAATTTCCCCAATCGGGACTAAGCGCACCCGCATCACCCCCTCGCGTAAGTCACGCAGTTGACGTTCTAAGGTTAAGTTCGTTTCCTTCAAAGAGCGTAATAGGGGTTCGGGAACTGAACTTTTCAGAACTTTGAGATTATCTCCCAGGCGAGCACGGGTAATCACTAATTCACCCACCATCTGCATCAATTCGTCGAGACGAGCTAAGTCCACTCGGACAAAATTGGATGAGGTAGGGGGGGTGGTGAGAGGAGGAGGTGAGGGGATGGGTTGGGGATGAGCCGGTTCTTGAGGTTCAACCTCTGGAGTCTGAGACTCTGTGTCTACCGCCTGATGGCTAACTCCTGGGTCCAAATAGGGTGTAACGCTTAATCCATCCTCGCGCCAAGGGGCAAAAATTTCAGCCCCTGCCTGACTCGCCACCACAAAATTGAAGGCAATCGAGCCGTTGGCTGTCACTTGAGGCGAAGCATGAATGATGTCACCGATGGATTGCAGGCGTTGCCGAATGTGGTTAACGTTGACACCCCGTTGGGCGAGGCTGGTTTCGGGAATAAAGGTAAAGCACCAAGTGGGTGTCCCCCTCTGGATCGCCGCTGCCAGATGAGCCTGCTCTTCTGGCTTCAGAGTCAGTTGTGGTGCCTGTGAAGGACTGGAGGGTGCAAGAGTTGAACCCTCAGATTCCGGGGCTTGTGCCGCCTCTAAGGCAACCGATGGTGTGGGTACAGGTAACTCTTCAGCTTGTGACGGAACCGCTGTTACCTCATCTTGGGGCGCTGCGGGTTCTTTCCTCGCGTTTGCCTCTGAAACGGGAGAAGAGTCATGGGGTAAAACAGCCGCCAATTGAGCAAGGACAGACGTTACATCTGGAAGTGGACTTTGTTGGCGGTGCGTAGCAATGACTAATTCCAGCGTTTTGGTTCCGTTAATCAAGGCATTGAGTCCCTCCGACGAGAGTAGCACTTGCTTCTCGCGTAGCACTCGCAGATAACTTTCCATCTCATGGGCAACTTGCTCGGCTTGTTTTACCCCCACCATGCCCGACAAGCCTTTAATCGAGTGAAAACTCCGGAAGAGTTCCTCCAGCAGGATTGGCTCAATTTGCGGCTGTTGTACCAAGGGTTCGAGAGCGAGTAAATTGCGGCGGATAATGGTGAGATGTTCTTCACATTCGGCGAAATAATCGTCGAGAAAGTCAGCAAATAAATGATTGTTATCGTTAGGACTAGACACAAGTTTTTTCTCGGTCTAACATGAATTTCGTGCAAAAAAGCGTATTCTTTCGGGTTATATTTTTGGGAAATTGCTCGTCGATATGAATACGCAAATGACTTGAATTCAAAGTCATTAACTAGAGGTAATATAGTTTAACAGTTCTTGAGCTTGAGCCGCAAAAAAAACCGGATCAAAGGGTTTGGTTAAATAACGAGAGGCTCCAGCTTCTAAAGCCGCACAACGACTAGATTCATCGCCCCGAGTCGTCAACACAATAATGGGGATAGAGCGGTAACTTTGATGAGCGCGGACAAATTGCAGAACCTCTAATCCGTGCATTTCTGGCATATTTAAATCCAGAATCATTAAATCAACCGGTGCAATCACAAGACGTTCAATGGCTTCTAAACCATTACTAGCTTCTTGAAAACTCACGTCTTTTAAAACTCGCAGCGATGCCATCACCATTCGTCGCATCGTTGCCGAATCATCCACGAGTAAAATATGTTTCATTAGATATCTTTTGAACTAGTTTTTAGGATAAGTCAGCCAGCGAGGATTGGCTCTGTTTTAATCATGAATGCTCCCGATTCAAACAGAGTGACAGTAGCACCTATATAGCGATTTGCATTTGGATGAGGTACGGGGCTGATGGTTTTAAGGAAGACCGGATCTAAGCGTGAGGACAGAAGGCAAAAGGCAGACGTTAGATGTACTCCACTCCATTAAGAACCGTTATATTCACAACCTAAATAGGTGCGTGGTTGGTTTTTAGGAATAGAGTAGATAGGTGATGTCTCGGTAATCTTGCTTGATGTAGAACAAAGTCCTTGACTCCCACTCCCGTCTTCTATTTTGTACAAGTGACAGTGTATTTGTCTAATTCTTCAGAAACTCTCAACATATCGCTTCAATTCCCTCGCCATTCGTTGATTCCCTCGCTGCTCATCTCCTTGAATAAACGGCAGAAACACACGAGTTAAGAAACCAGAATAATAATTTTTGTGAATATATTGGGTGCGACCCACACCAATCTCTTGTAACTCAAAGACATACTCATTCCGAAAGCCAGGAATAGAGGCAACCCAACTCAGGCAGCAATGAGGCTGAACCTGCATGACTAAAGGGTCAAACTCGGTTTCATCTTCATAGGGAATCCGTCGCACAGACAGGCAAACTTCGTTCCCCTGGCGAAAAGGAACGTTTGAGTTACGGTCATATAAAAACGTATTCCAGTGCTTCCATTGCTCTTTTTGGAACAATGCCTGCCAAACCTTCTGTTTTGGCGCATTAATCACAATTTCAGTGTAAAGACTCGTCATACAACAGGCAGATCACCTCCTATAGGTGTAACTGAGTACAATGAGTAGCCCGTTCGCCCTGTAGGCTAGGTGTTATTTGAGATTTTAGATTGAACAATCGGAAATCAATCTAAAATTTACAAGTTAAACGCCAAAATTGATATAGCATGGCAGACCTAACACCCAACCCTAGCTTCAGTGTAACGATCCGTGTACAAGTTCCCAACCGTGCCGGGATGTTAGCCAGCGTGACTCAGGCGATCGCAGATGTGGGAGGGAACCTTGGACAAATCACTCTCTTGGAACAGACTCGCAGGATTTCCACTCGCGATCTTACGGTGGATGCCACCAGTACGGAACACGCTGAACAAATTGTAAACGCGGTGAAGACCGTGAGCCAGATCAAAGTGCTCAACGTCTATGATCGCACCTTTAACATGCATCGAGGCGGCAAAATTTGTATCCAGAGCAAAATGCCGCTCGAAACTCAAGCCGATTTAGCCATGGCTTACACTCCTGGCGTGGGTCGAATTTGTGAAGCGATCGCAGAAGACCCAGAAAAAGTTTACTCCCTCACCATCAAAAGCAACACCGTTGCCATTGTCACCGATGGCAGTGCCGTATTGGGATTGGGCAACTTGGGCGCAGAGGCAGCGCTACCCGTCATGGAAGGCAAAGCCATGCTGTTTAAAAAGTTTGCCGGGATTGATGCCTTTCCCATCTGTCTAGCGAACCAAAGTACGGACCAAATTGTCGAAACGGTCAAGAATATCGCTCCCGTATTTGGGGGCGTCAACCTGGAAGATATCAGTGCACCTCGCTGCTTTGAAATTGAAGAACGACTGCGACGGGAATTAGATATTCCTGTGTTTCACGATGACCAACATGGTACCGCAATTGTCAGCCTCGCGGCTTTGATTAACGCCCTGAAGCTGGTCAAAAAATCCATGGAAGACGTGAGGATTGTGATTAATGGGGCGGGTGCGGCTGGAATTGCGATCGCCCGCTTACTACGGAAAGCCGGCGCTAAGACTATCTTAATGTGCGATTCCCAAGGTATTTTATCCAAAAGCCGTGCTGACTTAACCCCGCAAAAGAAAGAATTTGCCGTTGATGCAGCGGGTTCCCTGGCTGGTGCCATGTCCGGTGCCGATGTGTTTTTGGGGGTGAGTGTGCCCCATGTCTTAACGCCACAGATGGTGCTGTCGATGGCGAAAAAACCCATTGTCATGGCGATGGCAAATCCCATCCCGGAAATTCAGCCAGAATTAGTGGAGCATGATGTGGCGGTGATGGCAACCGGTCGGAGTGATTACCCGAATCAAATTAATAACGTCCTCGCCTTTCCAGGAATTTTTCGTGGTGCTTTAGACTGTCGCGCACAGGCAATTACGGCCAATATGTATTTAGAAGCGGCAAATGCGATCGCCTCTCTCATTCATGCCTCAGATTTAGACCGGGAACACATTATTCCTTCTGTGTTTGATGAGCGAGTTGTGACGGTGGTGGCGGGTGCTGTACAACGGGCTGCACGACAAGATGGTGTAGCCCGTCGGTAATTCTTTTCTGCTTTTGTTCCCCCCTTTTTAAGGGGGGTTAGGGGGGATCTTAGTGAGGGATTTTTTGATTAACTACAGCCGTAGCATAGTGAATAACATTTTCCAAGCCTCTGAAATTAGGCGAAATACTAATTATCTGCATCTTCGTCATACTCAACTGGTTCTGTATCTTCTGATTCAGCACTTGGATTGGTTTCAGGCACGGAAGATTTACCCATAGCTTTCTCAATTCGGTCGAGAATGGCTTTTTCTCGGGCTTGTAAGAAATTATAGAAATTATCGGTGCGCAGGCAATCTGGAGGGATAAGGT
>DATNQL010000520.1:0-5430 GCA_036704025.1 Stenomitos sp. | reverse complement strand
CCTTAGAGGAGGGGTCTTGGATTTCCACGGCTTATTTAGTTGCCGAGGTGGTGGTTATTCCCTTGACGGGTTGGTTGTCCCAAGTCTTTTCTGTACGTCGATATTTATTCGTTAATACTATTTTATTTATCTTGTTTTCGATTTGCTGTGCGTGGTCAGTGAATCTGCCGATGATGATTGGGTTCCGCGCCTTGCAAGGATTCACAGGAGGGGTGCTGATTCCCATGGCGTTGACCATTGTACTGACGACCTTACCCCCCGCTAAACAGCCGGTGGGGATGGCGCTGTTTGCGATTACCGCCACTTTTGCACCCTCAATTGGGCCAACCTTGGGGGGATGGCTGACGGATAACCTGGGTTGGCAATATAACTTCTATTTGAACGTGATTCCTGGAATCTTGATGATCAGTGCGATCGCATATGCGATTCCCGCCAAACCGATGCAACTGAATTTGTTGAGGGGGGGTGATTGGTGGGGGATTATCTCGATGGCGATTGGTTTAGGTTCCTTGGAGGTGGTTTTAGAAGAAGGAAATCGCAAAGACTGGTTTGCTTCCCAGGAGATTTCCCAGCTAGCGATCGTTTCTGTGGTGTTTTTGTCCCTTTTCTTGTGGATTGAACTGACTCGGAGGCGACCGTTTATCAATTTGCGTTTATTATTGCGTCGCAACTTCGGCATCGGGAGTATTTCTGCTCTTTCCCTGGGATTGGGACTCTTTGGTTCGATTTACATTTTGCCGCTTTATCTCTCCAGGATTCAGGGTTACACCGCCATGCAAATTGGTGAGGTGATCATGTGGTCGGGATTACCTCAACTGTTCTTAATTCCCTTTGTGCCGAAGCTGATGCAGCGTTTCGATGCTCGATTTTTAGCGGCGATCGGATTTAGCTTGTTTGCCGTCAGTTGTTTTATGAACTCGCACATGACTCATGAGACGGGGATTGACCAATTGCGCTGGTCCCAACTGGTGCGTGCGGCGGGACAACCTCTGATGATTGTACCGTTAACTTCGATTACCACAGGGGGTATAGAACCGGCACAGGCGGGTTCTGCCTCGGGTTTGTTTAACATGCTGCGGAATTTGGGAGGGTCGATTGGCATTGCCATCTTATCCACACTGCTGACGCGCCGAGAGCAGTTTCACTCGAATCGGATTGGTGAGACGGTTTCGGTATTTGACCCAGAAACGCAGCAACGGATTGAGCAACTGACGCAGGCATTTATTGCGAAAGGCGTTGATTCGGCAACCGCTCATAATCAAGCGATCGCCACCATTGATGGGATTGTCCGCCGCGAAGCCTTCGTGATGGCGTTTAATGACAGCTTTTACTTTATCGGTATTGCTTTACTCGTCAGTGGTGTGATTTTACTCTTTTGTAAGAAAGTGAAGCCTGGTGCAGGGGCTGCTGCCCATTAAGACTTGTAACAACAATGAGTTAAATAAAGATGTTACCTTAATCTTGCATACTAGTCATTCATCGTTGCTTGATGCCCTTTTCTTCTGTGAATCGCAGTCATTTGGCAGAGTGGGAGGAAGTGCTGGCTCCCCAAAGCCTCGGCTACCGGATTAAGCTGCTTTCCATGTTGCTGAGTCGCACGTTTCAAGAGCGATTAGAGCCGTATGGATTGACGCCGTTTCACTGGGTTGTGTTGTGTTGCTTGTGGCAAGAAGATGGATTGGCAACCTCTAGTATTGGGGAACGATTACAACAGGTGGGAGGCACTTTGACCGGGGTGATCGATCGCATGGAGGAACGAGGGTTAGTGCGTCGAGAGCGGGATATGCGCGATCGCAGAATTTGGCGGATTTGGTTAACCCAAGCCGGCAAGGATTTGGAAGAGGTGTTGCCTCCGATTGCGCGAGAAATCCGGGAACAGGCGATGGCAGGAATATCTGAAGCGGATCGAGAATTACTGTCGAGGTTAATTGATCAAGCGATCGCTAATTTTTCTTGAATTCTGCATGATGTTCAGAGTTGCCACGCGGCTTCAAAGAAGTCGCGCTCACACAACATGGCATAACGATACGTGGATTTTACCGATGCTGTTAGGTGAGTATACTGGTCCGTCAAACGCTCTAGCGTCTGCGCCAGTTCCTCAAACTCTGGATGGCTATAGGTGCGAATCCAATCGGTATATTGATGTGCGGGAATCCCATTTTCAGCCAATTTTTGACCTAAAAAGGCATAAAGACGCATACAGGGAGCCATCGCCACTGTAATTAAACTTAATTCACACCCCCAAGCGGTTGCCAGTAAAAAATCCGTATAGCGGCGTGTGGCTGCACCTGGTTCGACGGTTCGCAAGTCCACCCCCCAAGTGGCGGCATAACTCTGGTGAAGCTTCAATTCTTCGAGAACACTCCCAGCCAGACGATAAAATGTACTAAATTCTTGCCAATCCATCGCCTTAGCGGCGGCAATACTATAAGCACGAGCGAAAGCTTCTAGAAAAAAAGCATCTTGACCCACGTAGTAAGCGAATTTTGTGCGATCGAGGGTGCCACTAGCAATCCCTTGTACAAAGGGGTGTTCCAGACAGGCTTGTGCTAAGTCTTGATTAGACTGCCATAAGTTTTTGCTAATCGTCATTCTTAGCTCTGAACACATTCAATGCAACATTTTACCAATACTTTGACAATTCTGAAATTCCGTTGGGAAGCTTTACTCCAACCGTTTCTTGTGGAGACAGAGTTAGAACAGAACCTATTTTTTAACTTACTTACTGCTTATTCTAGCCCTAAGCGATTTTATCACAATTTAGAGCATATCAACCAAGTTCTAGAAAGAATTGAACAAATGAAATCGCTGAGTTTAGATTACATTTCTGTTCAGTTTGCGGCTTGGTTTCATGATGTGATATATGACCCTAAAACTCAAGATAACGAAGAGCAAAGCGCTGACTATGCAGAATCCACACTCAATCGGTTGAAAATTCCTGAAATTATCATTGCTCGGGTCAAATATTTGATTTTAACCACTAAAAATCATCAAGCCTTACCCACTGATATAGATAATCAAATTCTTCTGGATGCTGACTTGGCTATCCTGGGTGCTACCGAGTGGGAATATCAGGTTTATGCTCAAGCGATTCGTCAGGAATATTTTTGGATGTCTGATGTAGATTATCAGATAGGAAGATACCAAGTTTTAAATAATTTTTTGCAACGAGGAAGACTCTATTTCACGAATTACGCTTACACAAATTTCGAGAAACAAGCTAAACATAATTTGCAACGAGAAGCAAGCGCTTTATCGTTAAAGATTAAGATAAGTCGCGAGGGAACTGACGAACATACATCGGGGTTTTAGCGATACCCTTACTTGACTTACCCACAGTCCCCCTACTTCAATTCTCATGAAATTACCATTTTCATCACACCCGTTCAACCTGACGGTAGAATTTGCTGAAACCATACCGCCAATGCCCAATTCATCGAAAAATATTTCACAATTATGTCACATACCCTAGATAATTGAAGAGCAAGGCTTTTGTTTAGGCTTCTTAGGGCTAGATGACTCACCACATTCTCAAAGCTAGCTGTCAAACGGTTCATATAGGTGGTTTTTCCCATCAAGTGGAACCCGCATTAGTGATTAATTCAGGTGACAGCATCGATATTGAAACTTATACGGGCTTCTATATTTATGACAAAGCGCCGCCGGAATTTTTGACAGCGGAATTGCTAGACATTTGTCAACATTTACCCCCAGAGCGCAAAGTTGGGCCAGGGCCACACTTACTCACGGGTCCCATTTATGTGAATGGCGCAGAACCAGGAGATGTTTTGGAAGTCAAGTTGCAAGATATTTCACCTCGTTTACCAATTGGATTCAACGCGATTCGCCCAGGATGGGGAGCCTTACCTCAGCAGTTTACAGAACCAAAACTACGGTTTATTCCGTTGGATTTAGAGAAGGGTGTGGCACAATTTCCCAACGGTAGCGGCATCTCTATTCCTCTCAAACCGTTCTTTGGTATCCTCGGTGTTGCCACCCATGAAACGAACCGTTCTTCGGTTCCTCCCGGTGTTTATGGCGGCAATATTGATAATCGAGAACTTCAAGCTGGTTCCAGCATCTTTTTGCCCATATTTGTCCCTGGTGCACTCTTTTCTATTGGGGACGGACATGCCGCTCAAGGGGATGGTGAAATTAATGTAACCGCGATTGAAACATCCATGAATGGCACTATCCAGATTAAGTTGCGTAAGGATTTAAAATTGAACGCTCCTCTGGCAGAAACTCCTACCGATATTATTACTCTGGGGTTCGGTGAAACCCTGGATCAAGCATTTGAATTCGCACTTAAGCAGATGATTCATTTTCTAGAATGCTTCGCTGGATTAAGTGCTGAAGATGCTTATGTTTTGTGTTCTCTTGCCGTTAATTTCCATATTACTCAAGTGGTCAATCGTCCTCAAAAAGGGGTTCATGGTATGCTGCCTAAATCTATATTACCCAGGGCGATCGCTTTTTAAGGCGGTACCCTTTCCTATCTTCTAAATCGGACTTCCAGTTGACTGAAATCCTCGTATTGATTAGTAGGGACAATTCCAGAATCCAAAATCTAAAATCTACAATTACATGACACCAACAACTATATTAATTTTTGCGGGTGGTGGCTTATTGGCAGGAATTCTTGCTGGTTTTTTGGGCATCGGTGGCGGCACAGTACTCGTACCGTTATTGGTAGCGTTAGGATATCAGCCTGTTCAAGCTGTTGCTACTAGTAGTCTGTCGATTGTGATTACTGCAATTTCTGGCAGCATACAAAACTGGCGAATGGGCTATTTTAGATTTCAGCGAGTAATAGGAATTGGATTTCCTGCTGTAGTTACCGCTCAATTAGGTGCTTATCTTGCAGAACTCTTTGCTCCCTACCTGTTATTAGTGGCATTTGGGCTATTGCTACTCCTGAATATTTACCTCGTTGAACTCCGCAAACGTCTCAACGTGAGGGAAAAACAGGAACTGATAGAAGCAGCAGGCGAGACACCAATTCAGGAGATAGGAATCAACGCCACTCTTTCAAGAATTATTACCGGAAGTACAGCAGGTGTATTGGCAGGTTTGTTTGGAGTCGGTGGGGGTGTAATTATGGTGCCCCTGCAAATTTTGCTGTTAGGGGAAAGGATTAAAACAGCAATTCAGACGAGTTTGGGCGTCATTATTATTACAGCCGTTTCAGCGACTCTTGGACACGCCTTTCGGGGTAATGTTTTGTGGATTGAAGGGTTACTTTTGGGTACAGGTGGTTTATTAGGAGCGCAAATTAGTACCCGCATTTTACCCAAATTATCTGATCACATCGTGAGTTTGGCATTTCGTTCTCTGTTAGCTATTCTTTCAATTTACGTTTTCTGGCAGGCGTGGCAAAACTATCACTCAATTCATTTAGGGTAATGGGTAATGGGTAATGGGTAATGG